>RZYE01000404.1 GCA_009930425.1 Actinomycetota bacterium
CGGCCATCTCCTGGTGGTACCACGCCGGCATGCGGTGGGTCTCGAGGACCTCGACGGCACCACGAGTGCTCACGTCTGGTCGGTCGGTCATGACATGGCCCGGGCCCTGCGACGCTCGAGCATGCGTTGCGACGGCATCAACATGCTCCTCTGTGACGGCGAAGTCGCCTTCCAGTCCGTCTTCCACTTCCACCTCCACGTCATCCCCCGCTACGCGGGAGACGGCTGGACGATCGAACCCGACACGAAAGAACGCGACAGGTCACTCCTGGACAGCGACGCGCACGCCATCAGGGACGCCATCGCGTCAACGCGGTGACTGACCCAACTGGTCCGCAACTGTCGGGCGGAGTGGAGCCCGCACGTCGCAGACTGATGTGCGGAAGGAGGCAGGATGCTCGCGGCACTGCACGAACTGCTCGAGGCCGTCGAGGAGGCGGGAGGCGAGGTCGTCGACGTCGCAGCGGTGGCGGTGACGCACGGCACCACCGAGCACCACCTGCGCCGGATGTTCTCCTCGCTGGCGGGCATGACGCTCTCGGAGTACGTCCGCCGGCGGCGGATGACGCTCGCCACGGCAGACGTGGCGACGTCGTCGGACGACCTGTTGACGATCGCCGTCAGGTACGGCTACGCCTCGACCGAGGCGTTCGGGCGCGCGTTCCGCGCCGTCCACGGCGTCGGCCTGAGTGACGCCCGCCGGGACGGGGGACCCTTCCGCAGCCAACAGCAGCTCAGGTTCCGCCTGACCGTCGAGGGGAAGACCACCATGCACGTCCGCATCACCGACCAGCCGGCCCTCCGCCTTGTCGGCCACACCACCCGGGTGCCGCTCATCCATGAGGGCGTCAACCCGCACATCCAGGCCCACATCGCCGCGATTCCCATGGCGGAACACCTTCGACTGAAGGCGCTCAGCAGTGCGACCCCGGGCGGACTCCTCCAAATCACCGATGAGGTGGAACAGGAGGACCCGGAGGGCAGCGAGCTCACGTACATGCACGGCGTCGCCGTCACGCAGGGCACGCCGGTCCCCGACGACCTCCAGTGCATCGACGTACCGGCCGGGACCTGGGCGGTGTTCACCACCGAAGGACCCCACCCCCACGCGCTTCAGGAGACCTGGGCGGCAACCGCAGCCGAGTGGTTCCCGTCCAGCCCCTGGCGGCTGCGACCCGCACCCTCGATCGTGGCCGTCCTGGAACACAACGAGGATTTCACCACCGCGACCTGCGAACTCTGGCTGCCCGTCGAGCGCGTGGGCGAGGATGGGGAGTGAGACTGGTCAGAGGTGGAGGTGGAGGCGGAGAGCGTCGTCGAGCTCAGCCACGAGGTGGGTGGGGAGGCGGCCATCATCGGGCCGAGGCAGCGTGCTCGGCAGCAGTGCTGCATTGTCGGAGCGCCGCTGAGCGGCGTATCCTGATCTCATGAGCACATCGACCAGGTCCCGCTACCTCGGCGTCCAGGGCCGCGGCACGATCGCGCTGCCCGTCGACGTGCGACGCCGGCTCCACCTGGACGAGCCGGGCGCCCAGGTGGAGATGATCGAACGGGACGACGGCGTGATCGAACTGCGCGCGGCGCTGCCGGTGCCCGCGGACCAGCGCTGGTTCTGGAGCGAGCGCTGGCAGGAACGCGAACGCGAGGTCGACGAGCATGTCGCTGCCGGCCGGGTGACCCGGCACGAGTCGGCCGAGGACTTCCTCGACCACCTCGACGGACTCGAGGCCGAGTGAAGTTCGAGACCACCCCTGCGTTCGACAACGACTACCGGCGCCTCAAACGCGAGCACGCCGCCACGTTCAAGGCGGTCGTCAAG
>RZYE01000405.1 GCA_009930425.1 Actinomycetota bacterium
CGCGCGGCCGTTCCCTCCGGCGCCTCCACCGGCGCGTTCGAGGCCGTCGAGCGCCGTGACGGCGACAAGTCGCGGTACCTCGGCAAGGGCGTCGCGGACGCCGTCGACGCCGTGCTCGACGTGATCGCCCCCGAGATCCTCGGGATCGACGCCACCGAGCAGCGCCTCATCGACCAGGCCCTCATCGACCTGGACGGCACCGCCAACAAGGGCAAGCTCGGCGCGAACGCGATCCTCGGCGTCTCCCTCGCGGTGGCGAAGGCCGCCGCCGAGGCCTCCGGCCTCCCGCTGTTCCGCTACCTCGGTGGCCCGAACGCCCACCTGCTGCCCGTCCCGATGATGAACATCCTCAACGGCGGCTCGCACGCGGACTCCAACGTGGACATCCAGGAGTTCATGATCGCCCCGATCGGCGCCCCCACGTTCAAGGAGGCCCTGCGCTACGGCGCCGAGGTCTACCACTCGCTGAAGTCCGTGCTCAAGGGCAAGGGCCTGGCCACCGGCCTCGGTGACGAAGGTGGCTTCGCTCCCAACCTCGAGTCCAACCGCGCCGCCCTGGACCTCATCCTCGTGGCCATCGAGAAGGCCGGCTACAAGCCCGGTGAGGACGTGGCGCTCGCGCTCGACGTGGCCGCCACCGAGTTCTTCAAGGACGGCGCCTACCAGTTCGAGGGCAAGGGCCAGACCCCCGAGTGGATGGCCGCCTACTACGAGACCCTCATCGGCGACTACCCGCTCGTCTCCATCGAGGACCCGCTCTCCGAGGACGAGTGGCAGAGCTGGGTGGACCTCACCACCGCGATCGGCAACCGCGTGCAGATCGTGGGCGACGACCTGTTCGTCACCAACCCCGAGCGCCTCGCCAAGGGCATCGAGATCGGCGCCGCGAACGCGCTGCTCGTGAAGGTGAACCAGATCGGTTCGCTCACCGAGACCCTCGACGCCGTGGAGACCGCCCACCGCAACGGCTACCGGTCCATGACCTCGCACCGTTCCGGCGAGACCGAGGACACCACGATCGCGGACATCGCGGTGGCTACCAACTCCGGCCAGATCAAGACCGGCGCCCCGGCCCGCACCGAGCGCGTGGCCAAGTACAACCAGCTGCTCCGCATCGAGGAGGAACTGGACGAGGCGGCGGTCTACGCCGGCCGGTCCGCGTTCCCGCGCGCCAAGTAGCCTGACCGCGCGAGCGGGGAGCAGGAGACTCACGGTCTCCCGCTCCCCGCTTTCGCGTCCCCGGTCACGGACAATGGACGGGTGAATGCCCGGCGCCCGACGTCACCCCGGACGGGGACCACCCCCGCCCCGGGCACGTCCACGCGCACCAGCTCCCGGACGGGCGCCTCCCGCCCCGCCGCCCCCACGCCGACGACGACGCGCCGCCGCACCACCGCCGCCCCGAAGGCGTCCACCACCCGTCCCGCGAACACCCGCGGCACCGCGCGCCGCAGCTCCCGCGTGGAGTTCAACACCCGCAACAACGGCACCGTCTCCGTCAGTTGGCGCACGATCGTGTTCGTCCTGGTGCTCGCGGTCGCGTTCGTGCTCGTCACCCCCACGCTGCGCCACTTCCTGCGCCAGCAGGAGACCGAGCGGCGCATCACGGACGAGGTGGTGGCCGTGCAGGCCCGCACCGAGGAGCTGGAACGCGAGATCGCCCGCTGGGACGACCCTGACTTCGTCCGCACCCAGGCCCGTGACCGCCTCGGCTTCGTCATGCCCGGGCAGCAGCCCTACATCGTCGTGGACCCCGAGGCCGTGATCGGCGAGGAGGCCCAGCAGGCCTACGAGGAGGAGATGGGGATCGCCGCACC
>RZYE01000072.1 GCA_009930425.1 Actinomycetota bacterium
GTCACGTGTGACCACCCGAGGGCTCTTCTGGACTGGAGTGGTGTGCGTCATCGCGGCCGCGCTGGCGTCATTCTTTCCTGCCCTGTATGTGGGCAGCGCATTTGACTCGGGCTCGGCATGGTTGATGCTCGACTCCGGATTGTCGACCCTGCTGACCGTGGTCCGTGACTTCGGAGTCCTTGCCATCGTGGCGTCACTGGCACTGCGGGTGCTGGAGCAGAACAGCGGGACCAGCCGCGTGATCACTCCCGTCAATGAAAGCAGTGATAGGCACTGAGGTCCTTGGTCCGTTCATATCCGCGGCGTCACGCGGCCGTCCCTTGCCATCGTTCGGCGCTCCTGGCGATCAGCCCAGGCCCACCTAACCCGTTGCAGAAGCCACTTCGAGGACTTGGCGCAACAGGACAAATTCGGGCATGTTGCGTTGGGGTGTACCCCAACGCCACATGCGCTCAAGAAGCGAGCGTTGAGATACCCCCACCTCGCGGCCATCGGGTGAGCATGGGTACGGAGGTCTTCGGTGGGTAGGACAATCGTCCATGTTGGATGTGGCCGCGCGAGCTGGAGGTGGGCCGGATGGATGTGGCCCTGCTGGTCGTGGGCGCGTTCGTCGCGGCGGCGATCTCCGGTTCCGCCGGGTGTGGTGGCGCGCTGCTGCTGTTGCCTCTCCTGACGGCGGTGGTTGGGGCGGAGCAGGCTGTCCCCCTGCTCACGGTGGTGCAACTGGTCGGGAACCTGTCCCGCGCCGGGTTCGGGGTCCGTGTCATCGCGTGGAGGCCGGTCGGGTGGTTCCTCCTCGGCGCGATCCCGCTGTCCGTCGTGGGCGCTTTCTCCTTCATCGCCCTGCCCAAGGACCTCGTCACCCGGGTCATCGGTGTCGCGGTGCTGGTGTTCGCGTTCCTGAAGTACACCGGCGTGCTGACGTTCAAGCCCACCACGTCGCTCCTGGTGGCCGGGGGAGGAGTGACCGGTCTGCTGTCCGGACTGGTCGGCAGTGCCGGACCTCTCGGAGCGGCGATCTTCCTGTCCCTGGGACTGGCCCCGGTGGCGTACGTCGCGAGCGAGGCCACCACCGCGTTGGCGATGCACGCCACCAAGACGATGGTGTACGGCAGCATGCTCACCCTTGACCAGGACTTCTGGCTGTTGGGGGCCCTGCTCGGCGCGGCCATGATCGCCGGCACTTGGGCCGCCAACCGGTTCATCGGCAAGGCCACCCCCGCCGGGTTCGAGAGGTACGTACTGGTCCTCTTGGCCGCCCTCGCCATCTACCTCATCATCACCGGGTAGCCGAACCTACAAAGCCCGCAGCTGATCGCTTGCGGGTGAAGTTGTGGCGATAATCGGTGGCGGGCTCGTCGGACAGCCACCCGGTGCCGAGCGGATACCCACCGGCGGATCAGCCTCGGTCTTCGTAGTGAGATCAAGTCCGCCGGCACGCTATCGAGTTCTTGTTCTGTAGACGGTGGATGGCCGACCTTGAAGCGCGTCCGTCTAGCCGCCGCCGCCAGCGACGGTTCACGCCCGGTGCGTTTTCTGGCTTCTGTTCTCTGATGCGCGGTCACCACTGACCGCGTGTCTCTCCTCATTGCCCATATCTACCTATGTAGAGTTTGATACATGAAAGTGACCCACTCGCTCGTTCTCGTGGCACTCGCAATCCTGGACATGGGCCGAGAAGGCGACGGTCGGGTGTGGGGCTACGCCCTCTCCCAGCGGTCGGGTGTGCGTTCGGGGGTGCTCTATCCGCAGCTCGACCGGATGTTGGGGGAGGGATGGCTAGATGACCACTGGGAGGAACGCGCGGAGGGCCAGAAGCGACCGCCGCGGCGCTACTACACGCTCACGGATCGTGGGCGCAGGGAACTGGGTGCTGTGGTCGCGCGCGCCGAGAAGCAGCCCCGGTTCCAGGTGATGAAGGTGAGGTTCGCGTGATCAACGAGCTGATGGAAGCACCAGGAGCGCTTGGGGCCTTCACGCTCGCCGTCCTGATCTTCGGCTTCGCCCCCGGAATCGTCCTGGCCATGATCGTGCGACTGATTCCTGACCATGACCGGCGGCTCGAACTCCAAGCTGAGTTGTACGAGGTTCCGCGATGGGACCGCCCGTTCTGGGTCGCTCAGCAGTTCGAGGTCGCACTTCGGATCGGGCTCGCACCACGCATTGAGTGGATGTGGGGACGCCACGTCTGGCACCGCTGCAAGCTGGAGTCGGGACTTGAGCGGCACCGGGCACACCCCGTCTCGTTCGAGATTCCGGACGTCAGGGATAAGGCCGCGATTCGCCCGGGCGATCGGGTGAAGCTGATGTGGTCCGTCAAGCGGTTTCCCGGCGAACGCATGTGGGTAACAGTCACCAATCGAAAAGGTGACCGACTCGTCGGCATCCTCGACAACTTGCCCGTGTTCGTCTACATGAGCCCGGGCGAGCCAGTCTCGTTCCACATCGACGACATCGTCGACTGCATTCTCGAAGACGAAGGGGTCTTCCTCGAGGGCGAGGCGGCTTAGCTTAGGTGCGTCAGGCTATGGGTGCGATTAGCTGGATCCGCACCCGGCGGACACAGCCGTGGTCAGATCCCAAACGAGCGATCACATGGAGCCTCAGAGGTGCTCGTCAGTTATTGCGGCCAGGCGTCGGTGCTCTTCGGGCACTCTGGGCGTCCTCCCACTTCTACTCCGGGGAACGCCTCCTCAATCCGCCGTTTCCCTTTGCTCGTTGGACGGATGTCGACGATAGGTCGGATGCGTAAGAGCTTGCCTCGCGGTGTCAACCACTGGAGCACTTCGAGCGTCTGCCCGTGCTCTCCTAGGTAGTACCCATGCCGCTCAATCAGGCCACAGTTCTTGCACTCGACGGACCACGTGCCATCTTCAGCCCTCACGATGAGGCCCCACCTGTGGTTGCTCCGTTGGGGCTTGCGAGCCTCACTTGTGGTAGCGGAAAGCATTCCAGGATCCTCAGGATCTCGCGTCCCGAGCTGCGGCGCGACGGTAGGCGGCAACTCCAGCGACTGCGAAACCTGCGACCAGAGCGATCCAGCCGATCGGCGCAAGGACGCTCGTCACGATCGGGACATCGTAGAAGTTCACAACGAACGCGACGATGAGCGCGAGGAGCCCACCCCCGATGAGTAGCCACGCTGTGGCGACGAGACGAGCGGTCGGCTTCGGGGTATTAGTCATAGCCGTACGATATCGATCACTGCTTGGCGTGTACTTAGAGGTAGGGTCCCCAGCTATCGAGGATGCGGTCGAGCGTGTTGTAGTGGTTGTAGAGGCTACCGAGCATTTGGGAGCATTCTTCGGTGTCGATGGGCCCGTCGAACGGGTCACCGCAGGTCGCTTCGATCTCGATGGCAGCGATGTCGTCCAAGACAGAGAGGGTGTCAGCGTAGAGGCTCTGCATCGAGACAGGTGGGGTGAGTTCGCGCAAGTCGCGGGCGGTGATCTCGGCTCGGAGTGTGGAAGTGACTTCGCCGACGTAGCAGGTGGACGCTTCTATCTCTTCGACAGTGGTAGACCCTCCCGTGGCCCAGAGAAAGCGGCAGTCACCAGCCTCGTCGATGACTTCCCGAAAGAACGAAAGCTCCCCGGCGATGACGGACGCAAGTTGCTCCGGCGTGGCTTCGACTGCGGCAGGTGTCGCCGCAGCGTCCGTCGTCGGGGCAGCGGCAGTCGGGGCCCGTGAGGTGGTCTGAGCGTCAGCCGTCGTCTCTGTCTGGGTATTGTCTCCGCTCTCGCAGGCAGTCAGCCCGAATGACAGTGCGAGGGCGGCAACGGCGTGTACTTGGCGTGACGTCATACCCACGACTCTATGCAATTCACTGGAACCCCATGTGACCGTTCCCGGGCGTTCTCTCCTCCGTGGAGCCTCGTCCAATCCAACAACGGCGCTCTTGTCCCATTTATGTTGGACAGGCAGTGATAGCTCCGCAGCCTCCTCTGCCTGCCGATAACGTCAATTGGATGAGGAAGAATAATCGCTCCCGAGCGGGCACCGGCTTCATAGCTTTCGCACTGGTCATGACGATGGCCGCGTGTGGAGGAGCGGAGAGTGGAGGTGATGGCACTGAGAGCGCGGGAGCAGCGACTTCCGATCCTGATCGCCAAGCAACGCTCGAGGCGTTGGCGAGTGAGCAGGCCGCGGTCGCTGAGGAGAATCAGCGGAGGCGGGAGGAAGCGGAGGCCAGTGCAGCTGCTGCAGCAGAAGTAGAAGCGGAGGCTAGCGCGGCCGCGGCGGCAGCAGCGATGGCAGACCAGTCTTACAGCGGATCCGGCACGGACATCATCACGTTCTCCGATTTCGGTGACAACGCTGTGATTGCGACGATCAGCCACGAGGGTTGGAGCAATTTCCAGGTGTGGTCGGTTGACGGGCAGGGAGGGAACCTCGACCTGTTGATCAACACGATCGGTGATTACTCCGGCACCGTGCCGTTGAATTTCACCGACGACCCCGCAGCGCTCAAGATCGAGGCGGATGGGACGTGGACGGTGACCACCTCCCACCTGAACACAGCGCCCCGCTGGGATGGCAGCAGCCCCTACAACGGGACAGGGGACTCCGTCCTGATCACCGCGGGCGCCGCCGAGGGCCTCACGCCCGTGACGATTACGAATTCGGGAGACTCCAATTTCACTGTCTGGGCGTGGGGAGACTCCGATCGTGATCTCCTCGTCAACGAGATCGGCAACTACAACGGCACAACCCTCCTCCCCGCTTGGGCACTCCTCGTGGTCGTCGAATCAGACGGGGGCTGGAGCATCTCCAAGTAGATCCATCGGGATTAGCTCACAATCGCCTCATGCTCGGGACACAGGTACATCGCGGCAGTGATGGCGATGTAGGAGTGGCCTTCGTTGGTCACGTCCTCAGGTAGTTCGAGGACGGTCATTGCGGCGGCGAGTTCGAGGCTAGCTCCGACGTCAAAGGCCTCACAGGCCTTCCGGCCGGCAGCAAGGAGTTGCTCGTCCGTCGCCGATCCGTAGGCGTCACCGCCGAACAGCAGCATTGTGTGGAACATCGACTCCTGGTCGTCTTGCGGGCTCGGCGCGGCAGGTTCAGGGGATGAGGTTCGGGCGGGCGGTGGTGTCGCTGTCGAGGCCACCGCGGTGGCTCCAGTGGAGGCAGCGTCCTGTTCAGCACTCGAGCACGCTGATAGGCCGAGCAGTAGCACAGCGGTCATCAGTCCGACACGCTTCGCCTTTCCTTTCCCCTGGAACAAGCGGGAGTCCGCCATGTTCACGTCAGCAACTCCGGGATTCGAGCGAGGGCACCCAGAAGGGCAGAGACGCCTTGTGATCCTGCTGCTCCCACTGCGGACTCCAAGGCTCTCCTGGCCAACTCGCGGAGGGCGGAGGGCCGTGGACTGGGAGATGCGTTCTCCTTCTTGATCTCCTCCAGGATGTCGGCCACGGCGGCCTTGACCGTCGCGTCAATATCTGCGCGGGCGAGGATGTCCTCGACGTTGTTGATCTGGATGGCGATCTGCTGGCGCTGGTCGTGCATGTTCGTGAGCTGCTGTGAAGAGTGGTCACCCGTCTGGACCTGTCCACCAGTGTTGTTGAACGTGCCGGAGTTGTTGATCCCGATGTTCTGGTTCACGACGCTGGACGGGCTCGGAGCGGACTCTGCCAGGCGTAGGTCGGGGCGGCCGAGTGCCATGCGTCCCTTAGGTGTGAGTTCGGTGCGGATGTGGCGGCCCTGAGAGGCATGGATGGATGTGATGAGGCCTTTCTCCTCGAGGGCGTCGAGGTAGCTCTCAAGTTCGACCTTGGAGACGGGCGGCGTGTCCAGTTCGTGGAGTTCCCACGTCGTCATCTCCGTGAGCGTGACGTGTTGGCCCTTATTGGCGAGACGCTGGAGAACTGCCCTCATCACGTGGTCGTGTCGCTCCGCTCCAGTACGGCGCGAGGACTCAAAGTCCTCCACGACATCCTTGCCGTCGATGGTGATGCGCCATCCTCCAGAAATCCGCCCACTGCCTCGCACGAGCCCCCAGTCCTCGAGGCGGCGCAGGTAGTCGACTGTGTCTTCCTCGGGTAGGTCAAGCTCGGCGCTGATCTCAGTGTGGCTGGCGTAGGCGTCTCGCGTGTCGACGGTCCGCTGATGCACGATAAGTAGTATCTTTCCCTCGGTGCGGCGCATGATCTTCCGTGGGTCCACTAGCGTGCTCCTTCTGATCGTCTACCTGTCACTTCAGCAGGATCCCGAGGGATCGGGCGGCGCCTTTGAGGAGACTCTCGGCCTCGATGACGAGGCGTTGGCGCCGGGATGCCTTGTAGGTCGGGTTGTCGAGCATGGCGAGCTTGTCCATCGCCTGGGAAACCGAGACCATGGCAGCGCGCCGTTGCTCCAGCTGTTTACGGGCGCGACGGTCGGAGTTACTGATCTTGGCGGTCTGGGTGTACTGAGTGATCTGATCACTCCAACGGAGACACCGGTTTACCTGTTCCTCGAGAGTTTGACCCTCGTACCATTTCCTTGCTCGGGGCGCAGGCGGGGGAGCAAGATTCAGAGCCGGTAAATTCGCTGGGCTAACCCCACCGAAGGGCTCCATTTTGAACAGTGCGACGCCCCGGGACTCGGCGACAGCCTTCGCGTCAGCGGTGTATTCCGTGGCATAGAAGAGCTTGGACGGGAAGTCCAGGGCAGCCCCGATGAGCGCTTGGATGTCCGGGGCACCGGAGGGGGTGGCATGAAACTTAACCTGGGCGGCCGCACCCTGGGAGATGACATCGATCCCGCCGTCCTTCCGGCTTGGCGTGACGACAACGCCTTGAAGGCCGATGTGTCGCATGTGATCAGCTGCGAGCTGCCCGGCTTCCTCCCAGGACGTGGGAGTCTTGTGCCAGCTCCAGTCCTTGGCTGAAGGAGACTCTTGCTCGGCAGGCTCGGCAGGCTCGGCAGGAGGCTTGGGATCTGGACTAGAGGAGCTGGACGGTGGCGCAGCCTTCGTGACTCGTGCAGACATGGCTGCCATATCAGCTTCGCTCAGCATGACGCGGTCGAGCTTTTCTCCCCGCGCCCCGACGAGATTTACTCGGGCCAGTCCAAGGCGATTTCTGTCTGCGACCTCTGCGGAGATTGGTCGCGATAGTGATGTGATGGTCCTATTTGCTCCGCCGGTGCCGAGGTGAATAACGCGGGCGTCCGTGATAGCGAAAACTCCTACGGGTTCGCCAACCGATATTAACTTGCGGACCTTTTCATTAAGATCGAGAGCGTCTAGTAACATTTCTTCTGAGCCACTCAGGTTCATTCGATTCAGCATGCCACGACGGCCGGAGGCCCCCGACGTTCTCAGGTCCTTGTCGATCTTCACGCATCCATCATGCACGCCGACACCGACAGCCTGAACGAGATGAGCTTCCTCCAGGTAACTCGCGGAGTTCCTGCCACGGGTAGAAGCTGCCGCACCCACCACGGAATCGCTCTGCAGCCTCCGCTTCCGGTGGGACATCTCGCTTACGGGTGTTGAGCCCCGCGCGGTAGGCCTGTGGATGGCCTCAGCGGCTGGTCGTGGGGTCGGGTTACTCTGGCGCCGACACCGAGCAGGAGGGGCTTCATGTCGAGGGCGACGGGGTATTTGGATGTGTTGTGGCCGGAGTTGTACGCCGGCCTAGACGACCATGGCAGGGATTCGGTGGTGTGGGCGTTGGTGGTGCGCCGCGCTCACGGGCTGACGGTGACCCGGGACGTGGTCGCCGAGCTGACCGCCCGCGCCCGCAGCTCACGCCGGGTGGCAGTGGCATGAGCGTGGCACCGAAGGCCTCGTTCACCGAGCGGTGGCCGGAGCTCTTCGAGGGCTTGGGGGAGCGTGAGGTCGCAGCGACGGTCCGCGCACTGTCCTCGATGGGGGAGGGCGGCTGGGAGGTCGGCTTCGAGGAGGTCAAGGCCCTGACCGACGTCTCCCGCGGCGCCCTGTCCCGGGACGGGTACGTGGAGTGGGCGCGCGCCCGCGCCCACACCCTGGCCAGCGGGGAAAGCTGACGACGGTGACCACAGGGGGGTCCTGGTCGGACTACACGTACGACCCACCATTCGATACCACCCTGGTGAACCTGCCAGGGATCCGCGACCCACGCGAACTGGCCCTGCTGGAGAAGTTCACCGTCGCGCTGCGGGTCCGTGACCTGCGCGCCGGCGACCCCACCTACCCGGCCTACGGGGACGTGGAATCCATCCGCAACCTGCATCTCGCGATTTTTCAAGATCTGTACCCCAGCGCGGGGGAGCTGAGGACCGTCGAGGTGGGGGTCGAGCATCGGGACAGGGTGGCCCCGGTGGCGGAGATCCGCCCGGTGCTCGAGGCGGCGTGCGGGTTGGCGAACGATCCGGCCTGGCACCGCATGGGCCGCGAAGATTTCGCCTGGCGGGCCGCGGAGATCCACGCGCTGTTGGAGTACGCCCACCCCTTCGTGATCGGCAATGGCGTCACCGCGCGGGAGTTCCTCGCCGATGTCGCTTCCGTCGGCCCGTACAGCTTGGACGTGGAGGCGTGGGGCTGGCTGTCGGGCCCGTTGGCGGTCTCGGCGGTGACCCGTGACCCGGACGGGACGTATCGGGCGTATCCGGGTCCGGCGGCCGCCCTGGCGATCCACCGGGCGTTGTCCGTCGACGGCGAGGCGTTGCGGGCTGAACGGGACCACGCCGAACTGGCTCCGAGCCGGGAGGTACTTGCCGCCGTCGGCGATCCCGGTTCGGTGCAGGTGTTCGCGGATCGGCGGGCGGTGGAGGACCAGTGGTGGCGCGACCGGGTCTGGACCAAGCAGGGCCGCAGCCCGACCGGACTC
>RZYE01000406.1 GCA_009930425.1 Actinomycetota bacterium
CCTGGACTTCTCCCCCTACCTCGGGGCCGCGATCGCCGCGGTGTTCATGGTGGCCGGGATCGAGTACGTCCACCGCACCACCACGCTCAAGGAGGACACCGGGATCGGGCTCCTCTTCGTCGGCATGCTGGCGCTGGGCGTGGTGATCATCTCCAAGAGCACCTCGTACAGCGGCAGCCTGACCTCGATCCTGTTCGGCGACGCGTTCGGCGTGACGACGGCGGACCTCGTCGGCCAGGCCGTTCTCGCCGCCGTCGTGGTGCTCGGGACGCTCGCGCTCTACCGGCCCCTCCTCGTCCTCGCGTTCTCCCCCCAGAAGGCGCAGGCGCTGGGGATGCGTCCGAAGCTCGTACACGCCCTGCTGCTGGTGCTCATCGCGATGGCGGTCATCGGGAGTTTCCAGTCGGTCGGCACGCTGCTGGTCTTCGGCCTGCTCGTCGGCCCGCCCGCCACCGCGGCCCTCCTCTCGCGGACCATCCCCCGGATGATCGTGTACTCGATGCTGATCGCCTCGGTCTCGGTGTGGTTCGGGCTGGTGCTCAGCTACCACCTGGGCACGGCCGGCTCCGCCACCATGGCGCTGGTCCCGATCACCGCCTTCTTCCTCGTCCTGGCCGGCACCCGGCTCCGCAGCCGCGTCCGAGCCGGGCTCGCGCACAGGGGCGACCGCGTGCTCTCGGCAGTCCTCGACCCGCTGAGGGAGACCCCATGAACACCTCCCTCGTCACCGCGCGGAACCTCGTCCTCGGCTACGGCGGTTCGGTCGCGCTGTCGGAGTCGTCGTTCGAACTCCCGCAGCAGTCGGTGACCGCGATCATCGGACCGAACGGGTCCGGGAAGTCCACCCTCCTGCACGCCATCGCGGGACTCCTGGACCCCAGTGGCGGCTCGCTGGAGGTGCTCGGCGCCAGCCCCGCGCAGGCGTGGCGGCGCGTGACGTACGTGATGCAGACGGTGGCGGTCGCCCCGGGCACACCGATCACCGTGCGGGAGGTGGTCACCATGGGGCGATTCCCGTCCTCCGGCTGGTTCCGTCCCCTCACCCGGGCGGACCGCGCGCGAGTGGACCGGGCCATGGCGAGGCTGGAGATCACCGACCTGGCGGACAGACACCTGGGTGAGCTCTCCGGGGGCCAGCGGCAACGGGTGTACGTGGCCCAGGGGATCGCCCAGGACCATGAACTCGTGCTGCTGGACGAGCCGCTGACCGGTCTCGACATCACCTCGGCCCGCACCATCGACCGCATCATCCACACCGAGCGGGAGCAGGGCCACTCGGTGATCCTCACGACCCACGACCTCGAGGAGGCCCGGGCGGCCGACCACGTCATCCTCACGGCCGGGCAGGTCGTCGCAGCGGGCCCTCCTGCGGAGGTCCTCACGCGCCGCAACCTGGAGGACGCCTACGGTCTCGGGTCCCTCCACCACGACGACCACACGCCCGAGGAGGACCTCATCGACGACCCCCGGCACAGGCGGAACTGACCGAAGCGCTGGTCGGTCGCCACCCACCGTGGGACAATCGGCCCACACGCCGGCTCGACGTGGAGTCCTGGCGTGGGACCGAAGGGGCGAGCCGGTGGGGACAGTCGCGATCTACCTCGTGGTCACGTTCCTCGCTGGCCTTTCAGCCATCGTGATGCGCCTCCCGCCCCTTGTGGGGTTTCTCGCTGCTGGATTCATCCTCAAGGCGATGGGCGTCGAACGCCTCGCCGACCTCGAGATCCTCGCAGATCTCGGGGTCACGCTCCTGCTCTTCGGCGTCGGGCTGAAACTGGACGTGCGCACTCTCCTCCGCAAGGAGGTCTGGCTC
>RZYE01000407.1 GCA_009930425.1 Actinomycetota bacterium
CCTGCGGCGTAGCGTGCGCCATATGACGCAACACGACCTCCCTCCCGACATCGTCACAATCCTCGAGCACCTTGCCCGATGGGCGCGGGGCTACGACAACCACTTGAAGTGGAACGAGGAAGCAAAACTCAAGGCCGATCTCATGAACAGTCGAGCCCAGTGGCTCGGATTCTCTGCCGCCGCAGTGCGCACCAAGTGCATCGCTCTGGGAATGCGCGAGGAAGATGCCAACCTGATCGCCGGCCTCGTCTCGAAGGCGCAGGCCGGTAAGCGACTTATCCCCAAGCGGTCCTATCGAGAGCCATAGAAGATCGCCGACGTAAGCAACTTCGCAGCATCTCAGGCCACAGAAGGCATGATCACGAATGTACCGATGACATAAATGAACACCCCGACGAAACCAACAGCACTGATCCCGATCGCGGCGCCTGATGACGCCTTCGCGTTGGGTTGCCGTACGCCGATGAGGCCCAGGGAAAGGGCTAGGGTGTCGAGGAGCAGCACGAGGACCAAGGCGATGACGGCGAACGAATACACGTTGCCATAATCCAAGCCAGCCACTGCCTCACGCGCCGTCCACGGCGCCACGACCACGGCGATCCACGTGAGCACTGCTGCCACCACCGCCACGACCACCGCTGCCCGTCCGATTCTGCCGGAGGGCGGCGGCGAATCCAGTTCTCCGATCATCGAGGGATTCACTCGTTCACCGTGAAGTAGGCGTAGCCAGCACCGTACAGACAGTCGTTGTATGCTGCGTGATCAGGGTCGAATGGGAACTCGTGTGTAGACCAATCTCGTTGGAACTCCTCAGCTGCGTAGTCTGCGCCCACCGCGCCTTCCCTCTTCAGGCACTGGACTGCTACCAGTCGCGAGTCGGTCACCAAATTCGGGTTGGCCTGCTGGAGGCGGTACAAAGCTTCCAGAACTCGGGTGTCCATTGAACACTCGAGGGTTGCATCATCTAGCGCTGCCGCGTCTTTCACAGCCAGATATGGCAACTCGACGTAGAAGCCGCCTGAACTCTTGCGGAACGCAGGCGCAAATCCTCTCGTGGTCATGCACTGCGCGTAACGACTATGAGCGGCCTCGTAGTCCGCCGCATCTATCCGCCCAGTTGCAACCGCTCGCTGAAGCGCCTCTTTTTCCCCTTGCGATGGACTGAGAGTGTCGATGGCCTTTTGAAAGGTCTCAGACATTTCGGTTCCTTCAACATGGTCTGCGGCACCACGCGCAGCCACCGCACTCACTCCGACCACAGCGGATCCCGTCAAGCAAGCAAGCAAGCAAGCGGAAGCTATAGCCGCCCGCCTCGTTTTCCCAACCACTCCACACCTCCATTTTCGCAACGCGCCTAGCCCAGATTCAGGCAGTACCAATTGCCGTAGTAGGAACCGATCTTTCGCAACGTGACTGTACTCGACGGATCAAATCCCCACACTGACACCGGCCCGTACGCAATATCGGTTGCCAGCGTGGCCTTGCTCCGAACAATCATTGCACCTCCTGGTTTGCCAAGACATTTGGTCACAACCGCGTAGGAAATATAGGGGGATGATGTCGGAAAGTACGTGTATCCCGCTCCATCAGTACCTGGGGCAGCCCCCGCCAGCGCCACCGAGGCGGAACCAACGACGGCCGCGATGCAGATGACAGCACCTGCCTTGATCCTCCTCGCGGTGTTCTTGGACACAGATCTCACTCCTTTCCGGGTGCTTGGGCATTGATCCAGTCCTTCGCTGTCGAAGTGCTCCGTACTGGCGGAAGCCGGGCCCCGAGACGCGCACTGACAGTTGGAGATGGTCGAAGCG
>RZYE01000073.1 GCA_009930425.1 Actinomycetota bacterium
CGTGATGTCGCGTCTCGGCTGGATCGGGCAGCTGCAGGCCGTCATCGTGCCGGGCATGGTGAGCGCGTTCGGCGTGTTCTGGATGACGCAGTACCTCCGTGACGCCCTTCCGGTCGAGCTGATCGAGTCCGCCCGCGTGGACGGTTGCTCGATGATCCGCACCTTCTGGCATGTCGCGCTCCCGGCAGCGCGGCCGGCCGCGGCCCTGCTCGGGCTCTTCACGTTCGTGGCCTCGTGGACCAACTTCCTGTGGCCGTTCATCGCACTGGGTCCGCCGAACCCCACGTTGCCGGTGGCCCTCCAACTGGTGAAGGCGTCATACTTCAAGGACTACTCGATGATCATGGCGGGAGTCGTCACGGCGACGATTCCCCTCGTCCTGGTCTTCATCCTCGCCGGCAGGCACCTGGTCGCCGGAATCATGCAAGGAGCTGTCAAGGGATGACCACCGTTCTCACGTTCCCCCCGGGTTTCACCTTCGGGACCGCAACCGCCGCCTACCAGATCGAGGGGGCCGTCCACGAGGACGGCCGGCGTGACTCCATCTGGGACGCGTTCTGCAGGGTCCCCGGCGCGATCGCGAACGGGGAGAATGGGGACGTGGCCTGCGACCACTACCACCGCATGCCCGCCGACGTCGCCCTCATGGCCGAGCTCGGCATCGACACCTACCGCTTCTCCACCTCCTGGGCGCGCGTCCGGCCCGACGACGGCCCCACCAACCCCGCCGGCGTGGACTTCTACTCCCGGCTGGTCGACGAGCTCCTCGCCCACGGCATCACGCCGTGGCTCACGCTCTACCACTGGGACCTGCCGCAGGCCCTCCAGGAGAAGGGCGGCTGGACGAACCGGGACACGGCCTACCGCTTCGCGGACTACGCCGAGGCCCTGTTCGCGGCCATCGGGGACCGGGTCCCCACCTGGACCACCATGAACGAGCCGTGGTGCTCCTCCTTCCTCGCCTACGCCGGCGGCGAGCACGCGCCCGGCCACACCTCGCCGTCGGAGGCCGTCGACGCCGCCCACCACCTGCTCCTCGGGCACGGCCTGGCCATCCAGCGGCTGCGCGCCGCCTCCGCCGGCAGCGATGTCCGCCTCGGCATCACCCTGAACCAGTCCGTGACCGACCCGGCGAACCCGGACGACCCCGCGGACGTGGACGCCGCCCGCAAGGTGGACGGCGCGTTCAACCGCGTGTTCCTCGACCCGCTCTTCCGCGGCGCCTACCCGGCGGACGTGCTCGAGGACATGGCCGAACCGGGCCTCGGCCGCGTGGCCCGCGAGGGCGACATGGAGATCATCTCCGCTCCGATCGACGTCCTCGGCGTCAACTACTACCGCGGTGAGATGGTCGCGGCCCCCGCCCCGGGCGACGACTCGCCGCTGGTCTCCCCGACGCCGCGCGGCCGCCCGAGCCGCAACCCCTACGTGGGGTCGGAGCGGATCCCGCAGGTCCCGCGCGGCCTGCCCACCACCGCGATGGGGTGGGACATCCAGCCCGAGGGGCTCACCCGCCTCATGCTCCGCCTGCACCGCGAGTACACCGGACCGGCCGGCATCCCGCTGGTGGTCACGGAGAACGGCGCCGCCTTCGAGGACGTCCCGGACGAGAACGGGTTCGTCGACGACTCCGGCACACGCCTGGCCTACCTCCGCGACCACCTGGCCGCCCTGCACTCCGCGATCGAGCAGGGAGCGGACGTCCGTGGCTACCTGCAGTGGTCCCTCATGGACAACTTCGAGTGGGCCTGGGGCTACGGTCCGCGCTTCGGCCTCGTCCGGGTGGACTACGACACCCAGCGCCGCACCCCCAAGGCGTCGGGCCGTTGGTACGCCGACGTGGCCCGGACCGGCCGCGTCGAGCTGCCTTGACGGGAGCAGCCATGGCCGGGAACGGGCGGGCCACCCTCGAGGACGTGGCGCGCCTCGCCGGGGTGTCGCGCGCGACGGCGTCGCGCGCCGTGCGAGGCGTGGCCCCCGTGAGCGAGGCCAACCAGGAGTCGGTGCGGCGCGCCGTCGCCGAACTGGGCTACGTGCCGAACCGCGCCGCGCGGAGCCTCGTGACCCGCCGCACGGACACGATCGCGGTGGTGGTCCCCGAGCCGGACTCGCGGATCTTCTCCGATCCGTTCTTCGCCGCCACGGTCGCGGGGGTGGTGGAGACGCTCGAGGAGACCGCCCACCAGGTGGTACTGCTGATGCGCTCGCGCGGCGGCGGCACCGAACGGCTCGCGGACTACCTCGAGGGGAACCACGCCGACGGCGTGGTGGTCATCTCCCACCACCGGGAGGACCACCTCCCGGCGATGATCGGACGCTCGGGCATCCCGGCCGCCTTCGTGGGACGGCCCATCACCACCGTCCCGTCCCTGCAGTACGCGGACGTGGACAACCGGGCGGGGGGCCGCATGGCCGCCGAGTACCTCGCCACCACCGGCAGCCGGACGGTCGCCGCCGTGGCCGGGCCGCTCGACATGGCCGCGGCCGTCGACAGGCTCGAGGGTTGGCGGGAGGGCCTCGCCAACGCCGGCCTCGACAACACGATCTGGTACGAGGGTGACTTCACCGTGGCGACGGCCCGCGCGCTCGCAGCGCGGATCCTCCGGGAGCGTCCCGAGGTGGACGGCATCCTCGCCGCCAGCGACCTCACGGCCTCCGGAGTCCTCACGGCCCTGCACGCGGCCGGTCGTGCCGTCCCGGGGGACGTGCGCGTGGTGGGCTTCGACGACTCTCCCGTGGCACTGGAGACCGACCCTCCCCTGACCACCGTCACCAACCCCGGCCGCGAGCTCGCCGCCGCTGCCACGCGCATGGTCCTGGCAGCGCTCGACGGCCGGCCGTTCCCGGCCCCGGTCATCCTCCAGCCACGCCTCGTGGTGCGCGGCTCGGCGTGAGACACCTGTCTACGATGGGGCGGTGACACCCGACAAGCTTGAACTCATCACCACCCTCTCCCGCCCCAGCCTTGGCCCGGATGGACGGTACGCCGTGGTCGCGATGTCGCGGCCCAGCTTCGACACCGATTCCTACACCGGCCAGCTCTGGCTGGTGGACACGGCGGGGACCGAGCAGTCCCGCCGCCTGACTCGCGGCACCGCCGACGCCGCCCCCCGGGTCAGCCCCGACGGTGCGCTCATCGCGTTCCTCCGCCGCGACGGCAAGGGCCGCCCCCAGCTCGCGGTCATGGACGCACGCGGCGGCGAGCCGCTCCTGCTGACGGACGCGCCGCTGGGTGTCGGGCAGGTGGCGTGGTCCCCGGACTCCCGGCGCCTCGCGTTCACGGCCCGGATCCCCGTGCCGGGGCGCTACGGCACCCTCGAGGGGGTGGATGCCGGCCACGAGGACGCCCGCCGGATCACCGGGTTCAAGTACCAGATGAACGGGCTCGGCTACGTGGAGGACAAGCGGCAGGGCGTGTTCGTGCTCGACGTTCCGCCCGTCGACGGCGAGCCGTGGCTCGAGCCGGTCGGCCGGGCGGCGAAGGAGGCGAAGGAGGCGAGAGCGGCTGACGCGGGCGACGGTTCCGGGACGCCGGACGCCGCCGGGCCGGATGCCGCCGCGCCCGCCCCCGCCACGCCCGACCCAATGAAGCTCGGGGGCACGAAGGGCCTGCCCGAGGCCCGGCGGCTCACCCCCCTGGACCGGGACGTCTCCGACCCCGCCTTCTCCCCGGACGGCCTCCACCTCTTCTTCACCGCGGCCCTCCACGACGGCGCCGACCGCGACCTGCGCTCGATGGTGCACCGCGTGCCGGTGGACGGCGATCCCGCACCGGAGCTCGTCCCCGCACCGGAGCTCGTCGCGGGAGGTCCCGACTCGGCGCTCTCGTTCGCCGGCCCCACCTTGTCGCGGGACGGGGCCACCCTCTTCCTGCTGGGGACGGACCTGGGGGAGGACGGCACCGACTTCGTCGCGCGCAACACGGGCGTCTTCGCCCTCGCCGCGGACGCGATCAGTTCCGGCACCGCGCCACGGCTCCTCACCGACATCGACGCCCATGACGTCGGCGAGGTCCCGCTCGCCCCGTTCGGGCGCAGCGGCGTCCTGGCCGTCGCCGGCATCCGGGGCTCCGGCGTGCTGTACGCCTGCGAGCCCGACGCCGCCCCGCGCGTCCTCCTCGACGGCCCCCTGGTGGTGACGGGGGCGGCCGAGGCGGGCGGGACCGTCGTGGTCACCTACGCCGACCCGACGACGCCGGGCGAGGTGGGCGTCGTCGTCGACGGCGTACTGACGCGCCTGACCGACGTCGCCGCGCCGCTGCGGGCGGCCACCGTGGCGGCGCCGCAGGTGGAGTTCACGGCGACCGCCCCGGACGGGTACCCGGTGCACGGCTGGGTGTACCTGCCGGAGGGGGACGGCCCGCATCCGGTGCTGCTGAACATCCATGGTGGGCCGTATGCCGAGTACGGCTGGGGCTGGTTCGACGAGGCGCAGGCCTACGCGGCCGCCGGGTATGCGGTGGTCCAGTGCAACCCGCGCGGCTCGAACGGGTACGGCCGCGAGCACGGACTGGCCATCCGGCACGCGATGGGGACCGTGGACATGACGGACGTGCTGGCGTTCCTCGACGGCGCCGTGGCGGAGTTCGGGCTGGACGGCGCCCGGGTGGGGATCATGGGCGGGTCCTACGGCGGGTACCTGACCGCGTGGACGATCGCTCACGACCACCGGTTCGCGGCCGCCGTCGTGGAGCGCGGGTACCTCGACCCGGTGAACTTCGTGGGAACCTCGGACATCGGCTGGTTCTTCTCCGACGCCTACACCGGATCCGACCCCGAGCGGATCGCGGCGCAAAGCCCCATGGCGCACGTGGGTCAGGTGCGGACCCCGACGCTTGTGATGCACTCGGAGCAGGACCTCCGCTGCCCGCTGGAACAGGCGCAACGGTACTTCGCGGCGCTGCTGCGCGGGGGAGTGGAGACCGAGATGCTCGTGTTCCCCGGGGAGAACCACGAGCTGTCCCGCAGTGGGTCCCCGTGGCACCGGAAGCAGCGGTTCGAGGCGATCCTCGACTGGTGGGGGCGGCACCTGCCGGTGGGCTGACGCCCCCGGTCCCGCACCCGCGCACGCCGCCCTGCAGTGGCCTCGCCCGGTCCTACGGGTAGAGGCCCCGCTGGCGGTGGGCGAGGGCCACCCTCTCCACCGCCATGATCGTGGCCGCGGCACGCAGGGTGAGCTCATGCTCGCGGGCGTACCTGTTCACCGCCTCCCAGGCACCCACCATGCGGGTCTGGAGCCGTTCCTCCACCTCGGCGGCGGTCCACCAGTAGGCCTGGTTGCCCTGCACCCATTCGAAGTAGGACACGATCACGCCCCCGGCGTTGGCGAGGATGTCCGGGACCACGAGGATGTCCTTCTCCGCGAAGATCTCGTCCGCCTGGGCCGAGGTGGGGCCGTTGGCTCCCTCCACGATGATCCGCGCGGTCACCCGGGGGGCGTTCTCCCGGGTGAGCACGCCCTCCACGGCCGCGGGGATGAGCACGTCGACGTCCAGTTCGAGCAGGGCTTCACGCTCCATCGGCTCCGATCCCGCGAAGTCCACCACCGAGCCGGTGCGGTCCACGTGCTCCTCGAGGGCGGGCAGGTCCAGGCCGGACGGGTCGTGGATGGCACCGTACTGGTCGGAGACGGCCAGCACGCGGGTTCCGGCGTCCCAGAGGAAGCGGGCGGCTCCCCGGCCCACCTTGCCGAACCCCTGGACCGCCGCGCTGGCGTGTGCCGGTGCGAGTCCGCGCGACTCCATCGCGGCGATCGCGACCTGGACCACCCCGCGCGAGGTTGCCTCCCGCCGTCCCTCGGAACCCCCAAGGGAGATCGGCTTCCCAGTCACCACGCCGGGCACAGTGTGGCCCACCGCGACCGAGTAGGTGTCCATGATCCACGCCATCGTCTGCTCGTCCGTGCCCATGTCCGGGGCCGGGACGTCCTTCTCCGGGCCGAGGATCGGGATGAGTTCCGAGGTGTAGCGGCGCGTCACCCTCTCCAGCTCCCCCGGGGAGTAGTTGCGCGGATCGATGGCCACCCCGCCCTTGGCGCCACCGTAGGGGACGTCGAGGAGGGCACACTTCCACGTCATCCACATGGCGAGCGCCCGGACCTCATCCAGGTCAACGTGCTGGCTGTAGCGGATGCCCCCCTTGGCGGGACCCCGGGTGAAGTTGTGCTGCACCCGGTGGCCGGTGAACACCTCCTGCTCGCCGTCGTCACGGCGCAGCGGGATGGACACGGTCACCTCGCGGCGAGCGTTGGCCAGCAGTTGGTACTGGCCCTCGGACAGTCCCAGGAAGTCGACGGCGCCGCGCAACTGCGTGCGGGCCTCCTCCAGCGGGCTGAGGTGGGCAGCGGACTCCGGGAGATCAAGGGTGGCGGTCATGGCTCCTGGCTTCGTCGGGTGACCCTGTGGGTCGCGTCACACCAAGCCAACCACGCGGGTCGAGGGTCCGCAGCCGGACGCGCCCCACGACCGCGCCGGGTCTGCTCTCACAGGGGCACCGGGGTTCTGTCCCCCGGCGGTCAACTGCGGTCCTGTCCCCCGGCGGTCAGCCGCGGTCTCGCCACGTCCGGATGCGGACCTCGTTGCCCTCCGCGTCCGTGAGGACCCACCAGGCGGGGGCCTCGTCCTCCACGAGCCGCCCACCTGCGGCCACCGCGGCCGCCACGCGTCTGGGGGCCTCGTCGTGCGGGAGGGTGACCTCGAGGCGGATCCGCCCCCGCCGTCCCTCGGGCTCCGCGGGTGGACGGAAGCTGAACCCGGGCAGGAAGCGGTCGGGGTCCGCCAGGGCGGCGCCGCCGTCGGGGACGAGGCCGAGGACGGCCCGCCAGAACGGGGCGACCGCGCCGCCGTCGTGGGCGTCGATGGTGATCTCGACGCCGGCCAGCCGGCCGTGGTCCGGGACGTGGCCGAGGTACACGAGGAGGGCGCTGACCTCGTTCGCGAGGAGGACGTCGCGCTCCGTGACGCCGCCGAGCCGTGGGGTGGTGAGGACGAGGTGGACGCGCGAGCCGCGGAGGTCCATGTGCGGCGGGTCGCTGTAGGGCAGGGCGAGCTTGCCGACCTGGCCCACGAAGTCGAGGGCGGCGGGGAAGGACTCGAGGTCCACGTGGAGGTGGAGGGCGCCACGCAGGTAGCGCCATCCGGGCGCGCCGGCCTGGGCGGCGGCGGGGGAGAGCACTGAGCCGGTCATGGAAAGAATGGTGCAGCCGCGGGGGCTGTCGCGCCAGCGTTTCGGCACCGGTGCGTAGGCTGGGCTGCGTGAATGTCCTGGTCCGCCACCTGGCCTCGATGATGAAGCTGGGGACCATCGGCTTCGGCGGTGGGAGCGCGATGATCCCGGTCTTCGAGAAGGAACTGGTCCAGGACCGGGGCGTGCTCGACGAGGAGACCTTCATCCGCCACACCGTGATCGCGAACGTCACTCCCGGTGGACTGCCCACGAAGCTCGCGGCCCTGAGCGGATTCCACGTGGCCGGGACGTGGGCGGCCGTGTTGTCCTCGGTGGCCGCCGGCCTGCCGGGAACCCTGATGGCGGTGGGGATCATCGGGTTCTTCGGGGTGCTCGGCCCGGACGCGATCCGGTGGGTCGAGTACGCCGCGGTGGGCATCTCGGCGTTCATCATCCTGCTGCTGGTGGAGTACATCCGGAAGGTGTGGCGCGGGGCGGGCGCTGCCCGCACCGTGACGATCGCGATCACGCTGGCCACGTTCGTGGCCTCGGGCCTGAACCCCCTGGTGCGGGTGGTGGGGTTGCTGGTGGGTCAGGAGTGGTCGCCGTCGATCCCGAGCATGAACGCCATCCAGGTGATCCTCGTGGCACTGGTCCTCATCGCGGTGGTCATCGCGCTGCGCCGCCCGACACCCCTCCCGATCGTCCCTGCGCTCCCGGACCCGCTGCGGGTGCGGAGGTACGTGGTGGCCGGCGGCGTGTTCACGGGCATCGCGGTGGCGGCGATCGGGGTGAGCGGGGTGGCCGCCGGGGGCGGAGGCGCGCGGCTCATGGCGCTGATCGCGCTGTCCATGATCGCCACGTTCGGCGGGGGGCCGGCCTACATCGCGGTGGCGGACGGCTTCTTCGTGGGGAGCTTCGTCTCCAGTGACGTCTTCTACGCCCAACTCGTCCCGGTGGGGAACGCCACCCCCGGCCCGCTCATCACGAAGCTCGCCGCCCAGGTGGGCTTCAGCTACGGGCTGGACAACGTCTCGGTGCTGGCGGGGGTGGTCCTCGCGGCCTGCGGGCTGGTGGTTGCCGCGACGGTCTCCGGCGCCGTGGCCATGTTCGTGATGGCCGGGTACGAGAAGGTGGCCGGGCGGGGGTACATGCGGCGGTTGCAGCTGTACGTGGTCCCCGTGATCTGCGGGCTGCTGATCACCACCGCGCTCTCCATGACGCTCGCCGCCGTGGCGATCGGGGGCCGCGCGGGGGTGGGGCCCACCCCCATGGCCTGGGCGATGGCCGCGCTCGTGGGCGTGATGCTCGTGATCCATCCGCGGGTGAGGGTGCCGGACGTGGTGTTCATCCTCCTCTCCGGAGCGCTGTCCGTGGCGGTGCTGGGCGTCCTCGTGGCGTGAGGCTGCAATCTGCGCGCCACCGGCCCGCACCTGTTGTCATCGCTACTCGGCGGTCATCGCCACTCGGCACGAAACCTCGCACTCGTGACTGGGGCGAGACTCCGTGCTGAGTGAGAGGCGCAGAACCCTCGCACTCAGCGCACGTCCTCGCCTTCGTCTCGATGGCGAGGTTCTGAACATGCCGCCGCT
>RZYE01000408.1 GCA_009930425.1 Actinomycetota bacterium
CTGAGTCACCCCTCCACCCGCATGAACTGCCGGGTCTCGGCCGGGAGGTAGACCTGCTCGTCCCGCTGGGCGCGGAGGTGGTTCTCCACGTAGGAGCGCGCCGCCTCGATCGTGGGGACGTCGCGGTGCTGCTGCTCGGACAGGTACCAGCGGTGCTCGAGGATCTCGTGGAAGAGCTGGGGCGCCTCGAGGCGGCCCCGCAGTTCCCGCGGGATGACCTCGATGGTGGGCTGGTAGACGGTGGCGAGCCACTCGTGGGCGACCCACTCGATGGGCTGGTCCGCCCGTCCGGTCATGGCGCGGAACTGGTCGAGGTCGTTCAGCATGCGGCGGGCCTGGTTCTCCCCGACGTCCAGTCCCGTGAGGCGCATGATCTGCCGGTGGAAGTGGCCCGCGTCCACCACCTTGGGGCGGATGCGGACGTGCGTGCCGTCCGCCGTCGTCGAGATCTGGATCTCGTCCACGTCGTAGCCGAGGTCGTTGAGGCGGTTGATGCGGTTCGTGACGCGCCAGCGTTCGCCGACGTCGATGATCTGCTCCCCGGTGACCTCGTCCCACAGTTCCTCGTAGCGCTGCACGATCCGGTTGCCCACCTCGATGGTGTCCTCGTCCTCGTGGATCTGCCCGCCGGCCTGCAGGTCCATCAGCTCGCCGATGACGTTGGTGCGGGCGAGGTCGAGGTCGTAGAGGCGCTGGCCGTTCGTCAGCTTCGGGTGCAGCTCCCCGGTCTCGGCGTCCACGAGGTAGGCGGCGAAGGCGCCGGCGTCCCGGCGGAACAGCGTGTTGGACAGGGACACGTCCCCCCAGTAGAAGCCGGTCAGGTGGAGCCGGACGAGCAGGACGGCCAGCGCGTCGATGAGCCGGGTGGCGGTCTCGGGCCGCATGTCCTGCGAGAACAGGGCACGGTAGGGCAGCGAGTAGGGCAGGTGCTGGGTGACGAGGGCGGCGTTGAGCTCCTCGTCGCCCGCATCGTGCCGGCCGGTGATCACGGCCATGGGGAGCACCGAGGGAACCCCCAGCTTGGACAGGGACCGGAGCATCTCGTACTCGCGGAAGGCGACCTCGGCGGAGATCTCCTTGACGGCCACGACCTGGCCGGAGAGGCGCACGAAGCGCACGATGTGGCGGGAGATACCGCGGGGGAGCGCGACGAGGACCTCGTCCGGCCACTCCTCGAGCGGGGTGGTCCACGGGAGGTCGAAGATCGCAGGATCGAGGGTGGCGGACGTGATCTGCAGGCGTGACGGCACACCGTCACTCTAGTGGTCGGCTGGCGGGCTCGGACAGGTGCCGGTGCGCGCGGTCAGGTGCCGATGCGCTCAGTCAGGTGCCGATGCGCTCGGTCAGGTGCCGGCGGTTGCCGGCGAACACGGAGAAGGGGAGGCGGCACGCCGCCTCCCCTTCTCGCAGGCCAGGATCAGTCGGGCAGGCGCTCGCCGGTCCCGCTGGCGAAGTTGTGCTGCTCGCCGGCGCGGATCTGGACGTGCACGACGTCGCCCTTGCGGGGCACCTTGCGGGGGTCGACCCGGACGACGATCTGGCTGGAGTCGTCGCCGGAGCCGAGGCTGTCGTGCAGCTCCTTGGAGCCCACCAGCTCGCCGTAGACGAACGCGTCGGAGCCGAGCTCCTCCACCAGGTTCACCTGGACGGGGATCGAGCCAGAGGTGCCCTCGGCCACCACGTTCAGGGACTCGGGACGGAACCCGATCGTGATCTCCTTGCCACCGGCGGCGGCGATCGTGTCGCGGTGGAGCGGGATGCTCGCCTCGCCGAGGACCGCCTGGTCGCCCTGGATGTGGAAC
>RZYE01000409.1 GCA_009930425.1 Actinomycetota bacterium
AACCGTGAACACGCTTTCAGCCACCGGGACGTTCTGCCCTCGCGCCGCAGGCACTCCAGTGGTCGAGTGGAGGTGATCACAAGGAGTCGTGATGAGAACCTCACCAACCAGTCGCACACTCCGCCTCCTCGGGCTCGTCTCGCTCACGGCCACGCTCGCCGTGGGCTGCCTCCCCGGCACCGGTCCCGGCGGATCCACCACCGCGCCCTCCACGACGGCGCCGCCCACCTCGGCCCCCACGGCCACCTCCCCTGCGCCCACCACCGCACCCCCCACCGCCACGGGGCCGACCGGCACGGCCATCCCCGGCACCTGGACCCTCGTGACCACGGCCGACGGGATCTGCACGGATTCCCCCCGGATCATCGGCGCAAGCTTCGTGGCCGAGGGGACCACGATCTGCTCGCCGTCCGGGTCCTCGGGCCCCACCCCGTCCGCACCCACGGCGTGGACCACGATGACCGTCCCGGAGGGCAGCCGCGCCACGGCGGCGGTCCGCTTCCCGCCCGGCGGCGGGCTGATCGTCGCCACCGACGACGGTCCCTGCATCCAGGGCCTCGGCATGCCGGGGACCTGGGACTGCCATCCCGCGAGCAGCGGCTTCCCGTACACGGACATCTCGGGCCTGGCGAACATGGGCATCGACGCCGTCTACGTCCTGCCCGACTCCATCGCCCACGTCCCCGACCTGCTCAGCACCCCGGGCACGACGTGGTCCCTCCCCACGATCGTCGGTTCGGCGGACGCGATCCCCACCCGCATCGCCACGATCGAGACACCCACCGGCGAGATCTGGTCCGGGACCAACGGCCACGGCGTCGTCGTCCTCGACGTGGCCGGCAGCACCACCACCCGGCACACGACGGCTGACGGCCTGCCGTCCGGTGACGTCCGTGACCTCGCCTCCGGGTCCAGCGACCCGAAGTTCGGGCCCGGGTACCCGGTGTGGGCGGCCACCGCCGGCGGGGTCGCCCGCTGGGACGGGTCGTCGTGGACCACGTGGACCACCGCCGACGGCCTGCCCTCGGACGACATCCGTGCGATCGCCGTCACGAACGACGGCGTCGCCTGGGTGGCGACGGCGGGTGGCCCGGCGTCGTTCGACGGCACCGCCTGGCACGGCTACGGGAGCGCCGACGGCGTGCCCGCCGTCGAGGTGATGGACGTCGCTGCCACGGCGTGGGGCGTCTGGTTCGCGACGCCGGCGGCCGGGTTGCTCGTGTTCCTGGCGAGCTGAAGGGAGCGCTGGGCGGACCCGGTTGTCCGGCGGCCGGGTCGGCAACGTATCCTCGACGTGTGTTCCAGCTCGAGAGGCGGCGCAGCATCGCCGAGACCATCCGGGCAGAGTTGCCCGACGTGGTGGACCTGCTGCTCGACGAGACGAGGGGTGACGCCGCAGTCGTGGCGGCCCTCCGGGAGCACTACGAGGACCTGACGCGGCGGTTCTTCCCGAAGGCCTGGAACTACCGCAGCGGCAAGGAGAGCTCCGAGAACGACTTCTACGAGATCCCGTGGCGTGGGCTCGCCCACCTGCGGATGCTGGACCTCCTCGAACACGAGGGGCTGAGCGTCCCGGACGGGAACCTGCACGGCGAGGAGGTGGTCTCCCAGCCGATCGCGCTGCTCCGGATGCTTGCCCGCGGCGAGGAGTGCGACGTGAGCGAGGACTTCGTCGCGGACATGCTCCACTTCCTCCACCAGTTGAACGGCACCGACGAGATCGAGCTCCCGAGCCGGCACCGCGTCCACGGCTGGATGGACCGGCACCCGTCCGGGCTGGACCGGGACGTCATCACGTGGCG
>RZYE01000410.1 GCA_009930425.1 Actinomycetota bacterium
GAGTCCCTCGACGCCGCCGCGGTGGTGGGGGCGCGAAGCATCGCCTTCCCCGCGATCAGTGCGGGGATCTACGGCTGGGACCCCGCGGAGGTGGCCAGGATCGCCGCCGAGACGGTCTCGGCGGACAACCCGACCTGGGCGGACATCGACGAGGTGCGCTTCGTCCTGTTCAACGAGGAGCTCACGTCCGTGTTCGAGGAGGCCTTCGGCATCCCGCGCGGGTGAGGGACGGGCCGACCGATCAGCGCATCGGCCGCGACCAGGCCCGGCGCCATCCCGGCCGCGGGTCCCGCCCGACCGTGCTCCAGTACTCGGTGGCGCGGGCGATGCGCTGGTGCCGCACCTCCCAGAAGGTCGAGAGGATGATCTCCTGCCCGTCCTCGAGCTGGAGGGAGACCTGGCTCGCCGCCTTCTCGCCGCAGGCGAGTACGGAGATCACGCGCACCACCCAGTCCTGCGGCGCGTGCTGTCCCGCTGCCACGACCGCATCCGCCCCGACGACCCGTTCGTTGAAGGCCGGCCACTCGAAGACCACGCCGTCCGCCAGGATCGCCCGCAAGCCGATCCACTCCCGGGCGTCGAGCAGCCCCCAGTACGCCCGGACGAGGTCGGCACAGTACTGCTTGGCGGTCTCGCGCCAGACGGAGACCACTGGGATCCCGTCCAGGTGGGCGAGGAAGCGCGAGCGCAGTGCCATGAACTGAGGGTCCACGCGGGTGCGGACATCGTCCTCCTCGAAGGACTCCTCGGATTCATACTCGAAGATCGCGCGGAAGCGCCGAGGATCGTCGTCCTCCCACTGCAGCCGGACGTTGGTGGTGCCATGGTCCTGGAAATACGGCTCAGCCACGCCGTAGAACTCCTCGAGCGCCTCGCGACCGTCCGGAGGAACCCGCCCCTCGACGATCATGATCACCGCGGGCCGGGCCGACCCGATTTGCGTGTCCATGTCCACCCTCTCCGGGAGCCTTGCGAACCCCCATTGTCCCGCACCTGTCACAGACCGTCATCCCTCTCAGCAACTCGGAGTGGAGCGACCGCCCACGAGGACGTAGTCTATTGATAACCGTTCTCAACTAGCAGGCAGGTCCCCGTGTCCCGACCCCTCCCTCGCACCGTGCCGGCAGCGGCACTCCTCGCACTTGCCCTCGCCGCGTGTGGCGCACCGTCCTCGGAGGACACCGCACCCGCGAGTGGGGATGCTCCGGTGGCCATCGCGACCACCACCCAGCTCGGGAGCGTGCTCGGCGAGATCACCGCGTGCGCCGGCGCGACGTCGACCACCCTGATGGGACCCGGGGATGACCCGCACACCTTCGCGGCGTCGTCGGCCCAGGTCGCGGAGATGACCCGCGCGGGCCTCGTGGTCACGAGCGGCCTCGGACTCGAGGAGGGGCTGGAGACCGCGATCGCCGGGGCCGAGCAGGATGGCGCAACCGTCCTCGAGATCGCCCCACTCGTGGATCCCATCGAGTTCGGCGAGGAGCCGCTCGAGGAGGGCGAGTCCCACGACGACCATGAGCACGGGGACGAGGATCCGCACTTCTGGTTCGACGTCGCGCGCATGGCGACGGCAGCCGAGCTGATGGGGGACGCCCTCGCCACCGAGACCGGCAACGAGGCGTTCCGCGACTGTGGTGCCGAGGTGCGCGAGGACCTGATGGAGGTGGACGCGCAGGTGCGCGAGATCCTGGCGGCAGTGCCGGAGGACCGCCGGGTGCTCGTCACCGACCACCAGTCCTTCGGCTACTTCGCGGAGGCGTACGACTTCGAGATCGCCGGGGTCGTGATCCCGGG
>RZYE01000411.1 GCA_009930425.1 Actinomycetota bacterium
AACGCGGCACTCGAGTGCTTCGTCACGGCAGGGCAGCGGATCCGGGTGCTCGTGCTCCGGAGGGTCGGCGGGCAGAACCTGCTCAACTCCTCCGGAGGCGTGGCCGACGGGCTCCGCACCTGGCTGATGACGCCGCACGAGGAGGAACACGAGCGCGATGCCCTCGCCTCCCTCGCGGGCAGCATCGAGCCCGATGACGGCGTCCTTCGCGTGCGGACCCCTGCCGCACCGGCGCTCGGGCTCACGCTGGAGTGGACCGTCTCCCTCCACCCCCGGGAACTCACGGTGCACCACCTCGTCCGCAACGAGGGTGACGTGACCCGGCAGGTCGCGATCTGGCCCGTCATCGGTATCGCGGCCCCGGCGCGCCTCGTGCTGCCCTTCAGGCAGGTGGGGTCCCGGGCGAGAGACACCCGGGTGCTGTACCACTACCCGTGGTCGACGCTCAGCGACGATCGGATCTCCGCGGGGACCGACCACGTCCAGCTCGAGCTCAGCGACCGGACCGGGGACGCGCACATCAAGTTCGGGGTCTTCCAGGCCACCGGCTCGGGGGGCGCGCTGATCGGCGACTCCGTCCTCGTCAGCACCACGCCGGTGCAGCCGGGCCGGACCTACCCGGAGGGCGGCCCCAACCTCACCGTGTACGCCAGCCCGGTGGTTGCCGAGAGGGCCTTCGGCGAGCTGGAGAACGTGGGGGCGCTGCATCACCTGCGCCGCAACGAGTCCACCTCGCTTCGCCAGGTCCTGTCGATCGAGGAGGCGGCGGACTCCCCCTTCCTCCGGTCCGTCGGGTATCCCCGGATCGATGCGGCGGACCTGCTCACCCGCTGAGATCCGCGCGGACATCGAGGCGGCGCCGGCCTCCTGGGGCTGCCAGCGCCGCCGTGCCCCCCTCCAGTTCCCACTACCTGAACTGCATCGGCCGGGCGCCCTGGGGCTCGACCTGGGGTACCGGGTCCCAGGTCACCTCAGCGGCAGCGAGCCCCGCCGAGGCCGCGAGCAGCCCAGCTGCCAAGAGCGCGCCGGTTGTGGTCCGGCGTGCGACGCGGGTCCTCGAGGTCCTTCTGGTCGGACGGTATGTCGTCGTGTTCATCTCATGCCCCTTCTCCAGGTTCATTCAGCCTGCCCGATGAGGTCGGGGCGCCGAATCGGGCGAATCACCTATCTGGACACCGGCGTGACGGTCGCGGCCCGCTCGGAGAACCTCCACGCTGTGGCTCAGGTACCTCAGCAGCCGCATTTCGCGTTAATCATTATTGACACCAATCAGTGGAAGCCCTACCGTCGGCGCATGCCGCGCAGCTACCAGATGTCCGCCCGGGCCGCGTCCACGGCCGCCACTCGGGAGGCCGTCCTCGGCGCACTGATCCAGATGGCCGGGGCGCGTCCCATCGCGGCGATCACCCTCGACGATGTCGCCGCCCTCGCCGGCGTGACCGTCCAGACCGTCCTGCGCCACTTCGGCAGCCGGGACGGACTGCTGGACGCCGCCGTCGAGCACGCCCGGCCGGGCGTGATGGCGGAACGGACTCCCGCCGGACCGAGGCCGTCGGACGCGGTCCATGCCGCGGTGGACCACTACGAACGGCTGGGCGACCTGGGCCTCCGCCTCCTCACCCAGGAGGACGACGAGCGCGTCCGCCGGATCACCGAGCCCGGGAAGCGTGTCCATCGGGCGTGGGTCTCGGAGGCGTTCGACGCCGCTCTCCCCCGCGACCCGGCCCACCGCGAGGCCGTGGTGGACATGCTCGTGATCGCCACCGACGTCTACGCCTGGAAGCTCCTGCGCCGCG
>RZYE01000074.1 GCA_009930425.1 Actinomycetota bacterium
GTCGGCCATGGCCCGGGTGATGGCCTGGCGGATCCACCACGTGGCGTAGGTGGAGAACTTGTAGCCCTTGGTGTAGTCGAACTTCTCCACCGCCCGGATGAGCCCGAGGTTGCCCTCCTGGATCAGGTCCAGGAACAGCATCCCCCGGCCGGTGTACCGCTTGGCCAGGGAGACCACCAGTCGCAGGTTCGCCTCCAGCAGGTGGTCCTTGGCGTTGCGGCCGTCCTGGGCGATCCACTGCAGTTCCCGCTTGGCCATGCGGTCCATCGAGTCACCCTCGCGAGCGAGCTTCTCCTCGGCGAACAGCCCCGCCTCGATCCGCTTGGCCAGGTCCACCTCCTGCTCGGCGTTCAGGAGGGCCACCTTGCCGATCTGCTTGAGGTAGTCCTTCACCGGGTCCGCCGTCGCCCCAGCAGTGACCACCTGCTGCACCGGAGCGTCGTCGTCGTCAGAGAACGACACGACGAAGCCGGTGTCGGTGACGGCCGGTTCCTCCTTGGCCGCCGCCCGGGCCGTCCGCCGGGCAGCACGGCGACGCGTCAGGTCTGCCTCGTCCGCCGGGACCTCGGCCTCGTCCTCATCCTCGGTGGTGTCCTCGTCGTCCTCCGACGACTCCTCCGCCTCCGGCTCGTCATCGGACGTCTCGTCGGCATCGGTGTCGACATCGACCTCCGCGACGTCCACGTCCGGGTCCGCGACCAGGGCCTCCGACTCAGGCTCCACCACGGTGTCCGTGTCCTCGAATTCCAGTGGATCCTTTGACGAGGGCTTCTCCTCCCCCGGCGCGTCCCCGACCTTCGGCACCGCTGCGGCCTTCCCGGCCGCCGGCTTCCGGGTGGCGGTCGTGCTCCTCCTCGTCCGCGGCGCCCGCTTGGGCGCCGGGGTCTCGGTGGTCGCGTCGGACGACTCGACCACGTCGGCCGTTGACCTCTTCGCGCGGCGTGGCGTGCGAGCCTCGGTTGAGTTGGATTCCGGACGGGCAGTTGAGGTCACGGAGCACCCTTCGGGAGGAAGATCTGGAAGCTGGCTGCGGCTGCGCCGACGCCCCACGATTATAGACCGACGCGCGCCAGCGATCCGGCCGCCCAGCCCTGACTCCTCCTACAACCGGCCCACCGCTGCATCTATTCCGCCTCGAACGCCTCCGGAGCCGGGCAGGCGCAGGAGAGATGCCGATCCCCCCACGCTCCGTCGATCCGCCGCACCGGCGGCCAGTACTTGGAGGTCGTCCCGGCCGGGAACACCGCCACCTCGCGCGAGTACGAGTGTGCCCAGTCCCGGACGACGCATTCGGCCGTGTGGGGCGCTCCCACGAGGGGGTTGTCCTCCCGGGGCCAGTGGCCGGAGGCGACGGCCCCGATCTCCCCATGGATCGCCACCATCGCGTCGCAGAACCGGTCGAGCTCGTCCTTGCCCTCGGACTCGGTCGGTTCCACCATCAGCGTTCCGGCAACCGGGAAGGACATCGTGGGGGCGTGGAAGCCGTAGTCGATGAGTCGCTTGGCGACGTCGTCCACCGTGATCCCCGTTCGGGCACGGATCTCGCGAAGGTCGACGATGCACTCGTGCGCCACCAACCCGCCGCGCCCCGTGTAGAGGATCGGGAACCGATCCGAGAGGCGCGCCGCCACGTAGTTGGCGGCCAGCACCGCCCCGGCAGTGGCCCTGCGGAGGCCGTGCGCGCCGAGGAGCCGGAGGTACGCCCACGAGATCGGCAGGATCGACGCCGATCCGTGCGGAGCAGCACTCACGGCACCCGCACTGCGGTCCCCGAACGGGTCGAGCGGGTGTCCGGGAAGGAAATGGGCGAGATGTGCCCGCGCGACCACCGGGCCCACTCCGGGTCCACCGCCCCCGTGGGGTATCGCGAAGGTCTTGTGCAGGTTGAGGTGCGAGACATCGCCACCGAACCGGCCGGGCCGGGCGACCCCGACGAGGGCGTTCAGGTTGGCGCCGTCGATGTAGACCTGGCCACCGGCGTCGTGGACGACGTCGCAGATCTGCGTGACGGCCTCCTCGTAGACCCCGTGGGTGGACGGGTAGGTGATCATGATCGCGGCGAGATCCTCGCGGTGCATGTCCACGAGCCGGTGCAGGTCGGCCATGTCGACGTTGCCCTCGTCATCGCAGGCGACGACCACCACGCGCAGGCCCGCGAGGACTGCCGACGCGGCGTTGGTGCCGTGCGCCGAGGAGGGGATGAGGCAGACATCCCGGCGCTCCTCCCCCCGCGAGCGGTGGTGGGCGCGGATGGCGAGCAGACCGGCGAGTTCGCCCTGTGAGCCGGCGTTGGGCTGCAGGCTCGCCGCGTCGTACCCGGTGGCGGCGAGCAGCCAGTCCTCCAGTTGCCCGATCAACGCGCGGTACCCCTCGACGTCACCAGCAGGGGCGAAGGGATGGATCCTCGCGAATCCGGGCCACGAGATGGCAGCCATCTCGACGGCGGAGTTCAGCTTCATCGTGCACGAACCGAGGGGGATCATGCCGCGATCGAGCGCGAAGTCCTTGTCCGCGAGGCGACGCAGGTACCGCATCATCGAGGTCTCCGAGCGGTGCTCGTGGAACACCGGATGGGTGAGGAACTCGCGGTCCCGGGCCATGTCCGCCGGGATTCCGACCACGCCGGCATCGCCCTCCACCGACGGGAGGTAGGTGCGCAGCACGCCGGCGACGGTCTCGACGTCGTCGCCCGTGGTGCGTTCGTCGACGCTCACCCTGACCGTGGCCGGCCCCTGACGCCAGACCGTGATGCCGTGGCGGAGCAGTTCCGCGGCCACGGCGTCCGCACTGCTCACGGTCACCTCGAGCGTGTCGAAGAAGGTCGGGTTCGCCACCGGGACTCCGCCGGCCGCGAGCTCCCTCGCGAGTGCCATCGCGTGGCCGTGCACCCGCCGGGAGATCTCGCGCAGGCCTTCCGGGCCGTGCCAGACCGCGTACATCGACGCCATGACGGCGAGGAGGACCTGTGCCGTGCAGATGTTGGAGGTCGCCTTCTCGCGCCGGATGTGCTGCTCGCGAGTCTGCAGGGCGAGCCGGTGGGCCACCGCACCGTCAGCGTCGCGGGACACCCCCACGAGGCGGCCGGGAAGCTGGCGTGTCAGCCTGTCGGAGACCGCGAGATAGCCGGCATGCGGTCCGCCGAACCCCATCGGGACCCCGAACCGTTGAGTCGTCCCGGCCGCGATGTCCGCCCCCAGTTCGCCCGGCGAGGCCACCATGGTGGCAGCCAGGAGGTCGGCCACCACCGTGACGAGGGCCCCGGCATCGTGAGCCCCCCGCACGATGTCGTCGAGGACGGCGCGCCCCGGGATGCGCCCACTCGCCCCCGGCAGTTGGATGACGACCCCGAAGACGTCCTCGAACCCGGGAACTCCGGCCATGGGATCGAGGTCCACGAGCTCGATCCCCACCGCCGCGGCCCTGGTCTCGAGGACGGCCCGGCTCTGGGCGAACAGGTCGGAGTCGACGAGGAGGCGATTGCCCGGGACGCGACTGGCGCGCCGTGAGAGCAACATCGCCTCCGCGACCGCGGTCGCCTCGTCGAGCATGGACGCCCCCGCGACGGGGAGCCCGCTGAGGTCGGCGACCATCGTCTGGAAGTTGAGCAGCGCCTCCAGGCGCCCCTGGGAGATCTCCGGCTGGTAGGGCGTGTACGCGGTGTACCACGCCGGGTTCTCGAGCACGTTGCGCTGGATGACCGCCGGCGTGACCGTGTCGTAGTAGCCCTGACCGATCATCGACGTGCGGACGGTGTTCCGAGCGGCGAGGCCAGCGAGTTCGGCGAGGACATCAGCCTCGGATGCCGGGTCCGGCAGGCCGGCGGGCGGCGAGTCCTCTCGGATGGCGTCCGGAACCGCGCGCCGCAGGAGATCCTCGTGGTCAGCTGCGCCCACTGCGGCGAGCATGGCAGCCGCGTCCGAACCCCCCGCCCCGACGTGGCGGTCCAGGAACGTCACTCGTCCTGTCCCTCGGCGAACGCCCGGTACTCCTCGGCCGAGAGGAGGTCCCCCTCCGACTCGATCTGCACCGAGTACAGCCACCCGTCCCCGTAGGGGTCGGCGTTCACCTTCTCGGGTGCGTCGACGACCGCGTCGTTGACTCCGGTGACAGTGCCGCTGACCGGAGCCACCAGGTCCGACACGGACTTGGTGGACTCGATCTCGCCACAGGTGGTGCCTGCCGCCAGCTCGACCCCCTCGGCCGGCAGGTCGACGTAGACCACGTCGCCCAGCGAGTCGGCAGCGAAGGCCGTGATCCCGACGACGCCGCTGTCGCCGGTGATGCGGATCCACTCGTGGTCGCGGGTGTACTTGAGGTCGGTGGGGATCTCCATGGCGTTCCTCTTCCTCTGGGTGTTGATCAGCTCTGGCGCTTGTAGAACGGCGGGACGGTGACCTCCATGGGCAGCGACTTCCCCCGGACGTCCACCTCGAGGGCCGTCCCCGGCGTGGCAGCCCTGCTGGCCACGAGCGCCAGCGCGATGGGGTGCCCCAGCGACGGGGAGAGGACGCCGGAGGTCACCTCGCCGACCTCCATGCCGTCGAGGAGCACCGTCGAACCGGCGCGCGCTGCCCTGCGGCCCCGGCCCACGAGCCCGACGAGTCTCCGCGACAACGGTTCCGATGCCACGCGGGCGAGGGCGTCCCTGCCGACGAAGTCGTGCTCGAGGTTCACCACCCGGCCGAGGCCCGCCTCGAAGGGGGTGATGTCCTCCGACAGCTCATGACCGTAGAGGGGCATGCCGGCCTCGAGCCGGAGGGTGTCCCGGGCGGCGAGCCCGCAGGGGATCAGCCCCTGCTCCCTCCCTGCAGCGAGGAGTGACTCCCAGACGGTGGGGCCGGCGACATCGCCGACGATGACCTCGAAGCCGTCCTCGCCGGTGTAGCCGGTGCGGGCCACCAGCGCGGGCGCCCCGGCGACCGCGGCCGGGGTGATCGCGTAGTACCTGAGACCATCGAGGTCCGCGTCGCACTCCTCGGCGAGGATGGCCGCGGACCGTGGCCCCTGGATCGCGATCATCGCACGGGAGAAGGTGTGGTCGATGACCTGGGTCCCGGTGGCGAGCGAACGGGCCGTGAGCGCGTCGACGACGCGCCCCCGGTTGGCCGCGTTCGCGACCACGTGGTACTCGGCCTCTGCGAGCCGGTAGACGATGAGGTCGTCGAGGACCCGGCCCTCGGCGTCGGTGATCAGGCTGTACCTCGCCCGGCCGTTTCGCAGGGCGCTCGGCACTCCGACGAGGGCGCCGTCGAGGAACTCTGCCGCACTCGGGCCCGACACCTCGATCTGGGCCATGTGCGAGAGGTCGAAGAGGCCCGCAGCCGTGCGAACCGCGCCATGCTCCTCGAGGTCCGAGCCGTACCGCAGCGGCATGCGCCAGCCGGCGAAGGGCACGAGGGTCGCCCCCAGCGCATCGTGGATGCCCAGGAGGGGTGTGGTGTGCAGGGTCACGGGCGTGCTCCGATCGGTTCCCGATTCCCTCCAAAATTACCAGCCACGTCGGGATGAGGGCCGAGGTTCGAGACGGACGGGATCGGCGTGGAGGTACCACGGCGGGGGGCACGCACGCGCGAGGGCATCGTCGACGAGGCGTGCGAGCGAGTAGGTGGGGTCCTCCTCCAGTGCCTGCTCGCTCAGGATCCGGGCCCTCGCGCCGTCGCCGGCCCACCACGCCAGGTAGGCGGCCATGGCGATGGGGGCACGGGCCCCGCCCGGAGGCGCGTGACGGGCGACGCTCCTGAGGACGGAGTCGACCCTCTCGAACAGGGACCGATCCGGACGGCGAGGGGTGGCGAAGGCGTCCTCCGTGCACATCACGGTGAGGTCCTCCATCCGGCGCACTCCCCCGTCCAGCACCCACGCGAGGGCACCGTCGCGGAAGGGAAGGTGTTCCAGCGCGTGGAGCACACGCGCCCGCGTCCTCATGCCGCGCGGACCGCCGGTGTCGACCGCGTCGTACCAGGCGCCGGTGATCCGGGCCCAGTGCGCGGCAGGAAGCTCGTGCGCGGCCCCGAACCGGTCCAGTGCACCGGCGATCGCCGTCGCCGTCGTCCCCACGGGCGACCTGGCGAACCGGAACCCCGAGGGTCCCTCCGCGAACGCGCGCGCCGGCTCTGCCATCGCCACCCGGGTGGTCAGCAACTCGAGGGCATCGTGGCGTCCCCGCGGAGCACCGTCAGGTGCGAAGCCGTGGATCGTGCCGTGCGCCAGGACGTAGTAGCCGCCGTGCTCCGCGAACGGCCATCGCGGAGTGACGAGGTCGACGAGGTCCCGCACCCAGAGGTCGACGTCACGATCCGTGTGGATCGTCACCACGGCGGCGTCAGCGCGGGTTCGGGCGAGCGCGGTGCAGACGTGGTCGACGTGCAGGCCGGCGAACGGGCGCTCGAGGTCGACGAGGTCCACCCGCGCCGACGGGCCGATGGTCACATGGCGTGCCCCGAGCTCGAGCGCCGTGACGACGACCGACTCACGGGGCTCGAAACCGAAGGTGAAGGGAAGGGAGGCGAGGACCTCGTGGACCACCTGGTCCGACTCGAATTCGATCATGCCCTGATCCCATCGCACCCGGAGCGTGGGCCCGTGCCGAGGGCCACCGCACTGTGGAAGGAGCGACGCCGCGAGATCTGTGGACGGGATCGCGCCTAGGCTGGGGACATGGATGCGGGGTACGTGGAGGCAGTGTCCGTCCGGTGCGCCGAGGTGGTGCGCGAGCCCCTCGCGGACCTCCCCGACCTGGGAATCGAGCTGAGGGACTTCCTGGCCCCCGCCTGGGATCTCACCGCCGGGGGGAAGAGGGGCCGGGCCCGGCTGTGCGCCGCCGGCTGGCGAGCAGTCGGCGCCACTGGTCCGCACGACCCCGTGGTGGGCGCGGGGTGCGCCCTCGAACTGTTCCAGGCTGCCGCGCTGGTCCACGACGACATCATCGACGACGCCGCCACGCGTCGGGGACTCCCCGCCAGCCACGTCCGCTTCGCCTCCCTCCATCCGGGCGGACCGACGGATCCCGTCCGGTTCGGAGCCAACGCCGCGATCCTCCTGGGCGACCTCCTGCTCGTGCTCGCCGGGCGCGAGATGCGTCGCGCTGCGGGCCTCGTGCCGGCGCACGCCGCCGGCGCGCTTGAGATCTGGGAACTGATGACGGCGGAGGTCGCGGTCGGCCAGTACCTCGACATCTGGGCCAGTACGCGGCCGCTGATCGAGGAGTCGCTCGGCGTGGCCCTCGAGCGCGCCCTCACGGTGGTGCGCCACAAGTCCGCTCGCTACTCGGTGGAACATCCCCTCGTGCTGGGAGCAGCGCTGGGAGGAGGGTCTCCCGAGGAGCTGGCCGCCCTCCGCCGAATCGGAACTCCCCTCGGCGAGGCCTTCCAGTTGCGCGACGACGAACTGGGCGTGTTCGGGGATCCCGGCGTCACCGGGAAGCCTGCCGGGGACGACCTGCGCGAGGGCAAGCGCACGCCGCTCATCATCGTCGGCCTCGCCCTCGCGGCACCGGCGGATGCCGGGTTCATCCGGGGGAGACTCGGAGATCCTCGCCTGGATGACCACGAGGTGGACCGGATCCGCCGGATCCTGGTGGCATCCGGAGCCCTCGACCGGCACGAGGACCTGATCGCGGAGCGGGTGCTCGCCACTTCGGCGGCCATCGATGCCGCCCCGCTGGACGAGGCGGTGCGGACCGAACTCCGGGCCCTCGCCGACACGCTGACGCGCCGCAGGGCCTGATCAGAGGGCCTCGCCGAGCGCAGCCCTCCGAACCGCGTGCTTCCGGCCCGCGTGCAGCGCGGCGACGGGGGTGCACCCCAGTTCATCGTTCGGACTGAGGAGCCAGGCGATGGCCTGATCCGGCGTCATCCCGGAGTCCGTGAGCTGGATGATGCTGCCGCGCAGTCCGTCCACGATGCCGTCACGGTCGGAGAGGAAGGCCGAGGGAATCCGGCCACCCTCGAGGCCCTCGATGCGGCAGGCCAGCAGGTGCTGGCTCCGGATCAGGTTGCGGACGTCCCGTGCGCTGGTCCCCAGGATCGTCGCCACGTCGGGCACCGGGAGCCAGCGGTCATCGAGGGGGCGCAGATCCACGTGCGGAAAATAGCACATCAGCCGTGCGAACCCCTTTGCGACACACCTGTGCGACCGCTAGAGTTCACATCGTTAACACTCGTAACACTGACCACTTCTGTAACAGTGTGCCCCAATGACGGAGCCTCGCAGTGTCACCACTCCCCGCGCGCATGTCCCTCAGTGCCGCCATCGCCGCCGGCACCGTCGCGACATCGGCCGTCCCCGCCATCGCCGTCGACGGCGCCACCGCACTCGACGCCCGTGGCCTCGCCCGGCACGCCCCCGTCGCCCCGGCCAGTGGCGCGCCCGTGGCCGTCCCGGCACCCCCCGCGGCACCGGCGTCCATGACCTACCAGGTCCAGCCGGGGGACTCGGTCTGGGCGATCGCACAGCGCACCGGTACCCCGGTGCGGACCATCGTGGAGGCCAACGGGCTCGGGGCGGACGCGCTCATCAGGGTCGGACAGATGCTCACCATCCCGAGCCCCGCGACCGCCGCGCCGGCGGCGCCCTCGCCGGTGGTCACCGCCGCGGCACCACGCACCCACGCGATCGTCCGGGGTGACACGCTCTCGGGCATCGCCGCCCGCTACGGCACCACCGTCACCGCCCTCATGACCGCGAACGGGCTCACCTCCACCA
>RZYE01000412.1 GCA_009930425.1 Actinomycetota bacterium
GAGGCGACCCTCGGCGTCATCATCACCGGCAACCAGTACCGGTGGCCCAACTGCACCGTGGCCTACGACATCGATCCCGCCCTCCCCAACCAGGCGCGGGTCACGGACGCGATCGCCCACTGGGAGGCCAACACCAACTTCCGGTTCGTGCTCCGCACGTCCGCGAACGCCGCCACCCACCCCGACTGGGTGACGTTCCGTCCCGGGTCCGGGTGCTCGTCCTCGGTGGGCAAGAGGGGCGGCCAGCAGTTCATCAACCTCGCGAGCGGGTGCACGCTCGGCAACACCATCCACGAGATCGGCCACGCGGTGGGTATGTGGCACGAGCAGTCCCGCGAGGATCGCGACGCCTTCGTGCGCATCAACTGGGCCAACATCCAGTCCGGCTACGAGCACAACTTCAACCAGCACATCACAGACGGGGACGATGTCGGGGCGTACGACTTCGGCTCGATCATGCACTACCCACGGACGGCCTTCGGGGTGGGGGGCGCCGAGACGATCACGCCGCTCGTTGCCACCACCGCGACCATCGGCCAGCGCACTGCCCTCAGTCCCGGGGACATCGCCACAGCCAACTCGATGTGCCCGACCGTCACGTTCAAGGAGCGCTTCCCGGAGACGGTGAAGGAGCGCAGCCCCGAGACCGTGAAGGAGCTCTCGCCGGAGACGATCAAGGAGCGCAGCCCCGAGACCGTGAAGGAACTGTCTCCTGAGACGGTGAAGGAACGCATCCCCGAGACGGCCAAGGAGCGTGTCCCGGAGACGGTCAAGGAGCGCGTGCCCGAGACCAGGAAGGAGCTCGTCGAGACGATCCGGGAGAACGTACTTCCGGGCCTGCCGCACCAGCCCGGCATGCCGTTCGCGCTCGGGACGCCCCACATGGGTGACGTCGACGACGTCGCCGCTCGCCTGGCCGCGCTCGAGGAGCTGGTCATGGCCATGCATGCCGAGCACGAGCAGCTCAGCCAGGGACAGCAGGCGATCGCGGAGGAGCTGGCGGCACTGGCCCAGATGCTCGGCCTGACGTGATCGTGGTCATCTCCCACCCGGCGGACCTGCACGCCGGGCGGGTGGTGGAGCGCCTGCTGTCCTGGGGCAAGGACGTGTTCCTCCTGGACATCGCCGACTTCCCGAACGATGCGACCGTGTCCGTCGACTTCGGGGAGCCGGCGATGCCGCGCGCCACGGTCAACCACCGGGTCCACGGCTCGGTGGACGTCACCGGGGCGAGTTCGGTGTGGTGGCGGCGGCCCCAGTTCGTCCGGCTGGAGGAGATCACCGACGAGGATGCGCGCGGCTTCGCCCACGGGGAGTGGCACGAGGCCCTGCACGGCCTGTACGCGCTCCTCGAGTGCCCGTGGATGAACCCGCCCCAGGCGGACGAGTTGGCCTCCCACAAGGCGCACCAGCTCCGGGTTGCCAGCACCCTGGGGATGAGGGTGCCGGACACCCTCATGACCTCCGATCCCGAGGCGGCCCGTGCCTTCATCGAACGCCACGGGCCGGACGGGACGATCCACAAGATCTTCGCCGCCACCTACAAGGTGTGGCGGGAGACCCGCATGGTGCGGGAGCAGGACCTCGCGCTGCTGGAATCCGTGCGGCTCGCGCCCGTCATCTTCCAGGAGCGGATCCCTGCTGTGGCGGACGTCCGGGTAACGGTGGTGGGGGGCGAGGTCTTCCCCATGGCCATCGACACCCGCCACACCGGGTATGACGTGGACTTCCGCATCAACATGGCTCGCGCCCACACCTCGGCGCTCGATCTCCCC
>RZYE01000413.1 GCA_009930425.1 Actinomycetota bacterium
GGTCTGCGCCTGCTCGACCACGTGGTGGTCACAGAGCAGACCTGGCGGAGCGTCACCGCATCGCGTTGAAGATCTCGTTCCGCGCGGCGGGGAGTAGAGCGGCGGCCAGTACATCCCGCTGGTCTCTGACCGCCTCGGCGCGAGCCACGGTGTTCGCCAACGCCCCGATGGACCGTTGGGCTGCGATTGGCGGGACCGGGATGAGGATGCGCTCGAAGCCCTCCATGCTCAGTGTGCGGTTGCGGTCCGCCGAGCCTGGCGAGGCCGCGCTGAGGAGGGCGACTCCTTCAGGAGTGAGGAGATAGCGCTCGATCCACTCCACCGTCACCGCTGGGTCCTTCACGGTGTACTGGAGGAAGCGGTTACTCCCGATACGTCCATCGTCGGACTCCCGTGCGGTACACACAGCGCCTTCCCAAGCCTTGATGTTGCTGACGATCAAGCTGCCTGGCTTCACGGCGAAGTACCGGAGTTTCGAGAGTGCGTCGGCATCCGTCTCCGGGTACCGGATCATGCCCCGACCGAATCCACGGACTCCGATGGGACGATACGTGCTGGATTGATCCAGTTGGATCCAGGGACGGCTTCTCTCAAGTAGCTCCCCGAGAGAGCGCTGTGGTTGGCCGGCGGCCACGTGCATGACAGCCCTCGTCAGGAGACTCTCCGGCTCAATCCTCGCTGCGTGTCGCGACGCTGTAGCGACCACTCCAAGGGATGACAGGTGGGCCGCGATTCGCTCCTGGTCGCTGCGTGCGACGAGTGGAGCCTCCAGTATGAGGAATTGATCAACATTGACCCGTTGCCTTCTTTGGCCCAAACCAGTCGTTGCACGAGCCAACTCGTGGGCGAAGCGACCCGACAGCAGGAAATGCTCCAGATAGGGGAGCGCGATGACTTCCTCTTCGACGTCGAAGATCGGGAACTCGCTCGACACGAAATGGTTTGCGAAGGCTTCGCCCACGACCGCGATCGCGCCCTCCCAACCGAACAGCTTGCTGTAGACCACTTGGTTCGTGTTGAGGCGATAGAGATGCTTGTATGTGGTGTTCGCGCCGCTCAAGTCTGGCTTCTTGAAGAGACCCCGACCCCTATTGAGGAGTCCGGCGGACCGGTAGACGCTCGTCGGTTCGACCGCAACGGGTTCCCGCGACTGCTTCATCACCTCGCGAAGCGGAACCCACTCCACCTTCACAGCCGGAACTCCTCGATCTCCTGCTGCAACTGTTCGTAGAGGGCCAGGAGTTCCCGTTCGGTCTCGATCAGCTCGGCCACGAGTTCGCGCGGGGAGCGGTGCTCGAGATCGTCGGGGCGGTGCGGGTTGTGGAGGTCGAGGTTGTGACCCGAGGCCGCGATCTCCTCCGAGGGGACCACCCAGGCGTGCTCGTTCTCCGCCCGTCCCTCGCGGGTGCGCCCACCCCACCAGGCCTGGCAGTCGGCGAACTCCTCGTAGCGCATGGGCTTGGTCTTGGTGTAGTTCTTACGGCCCTCCGGAGCGGTGATCTCGTAGAACCAGACGGGGCCCTGGACGCCCTTCTCGAAGAACAGGACGTTGCTCGGGATGATCGTGTACGGCGCGAACACGCCGTTCGGGAGCCGGAGCACCGTGTGGAGGTTGAAGCGCTTCATCAGATCTGCCTTGATCCGTCCCCCCACGCCGGTGTCGAAGAGCACGGAGTTGGGCACCACGATTCCGCAGCGGCCGGTCCGGCTGCGTTCGATGCGCGCCATCACGGACTGGAGGAACAGCCACGCGGTCTCGGCGGTC
>RZYE01000075.1 GCA_009930425.1 Actinomycetota bacterium
CCGATCACCCTGGGCGTCTCGAAGCAACTGGTCCCGGTGTACGACAAGCCGATGATCTACTACCCACTCTCGACGCTCATGCTCGCGGGGATCCGGGACATACTCGTGATCACCACCCCCCATGATGCCGAGTCCTTTCATCGGCTTCTCGGTGACGGCTCCCAGTTCGGGATCTCGGTCAGCTATGCCGTCCAGGCGGTGCCGAACGGTCTGGCACAGGCGTTTGTCATCGGGGCGGACTTCGTGGGCAGCGAGCGTGCGGCGCTGGTACTCGGGGACAACATCTTCCACGGCCATGGCATGGGCAAGACGCTGATGCGGTTCAGCGACATCGACGGGGGAGCCGTCTTCGCCTACCACGTCTCCGATCCGACTGCGTACGGTGTGGTCGAGTTCGACGAGAACTTCAAGGCGGTCTCGCTCGAGGAAAAGCCGCAGCATCCCAAGTCGAGTTACGCAGTCCCTGGCTTGTACTTCTACGACAACGACGTGGTCGCGATCGCGCGTGATCTCGCGCCGTCGGCTCGGGGCGAGTACGAGATCACCGATGTGAACCGCAAGTATCTGGAGGCCGGGAAGCTCCACGTCGAGGTGCTCCCCCGCGGGACCGCCTGGCTGGACACGGGCACGTTCGACTCGCTCTTTGACGCCACGGCGTTCGTGCGCACCATCGAGGCGCGGCAGGGCATGAAGATCGGGTGCCCGGAGGAGGTGGCCTGGCGCCGCGGGTTCCTGACGAACGACGAGTTGCTCGAGCGCGCCGAGCCGCTGCGCAAGTCAGGCTACGGCGAGTACCTCGTGAAGCTGCTCGACGAGTAACGCGCTCAGGGGGCCGGCCAGCCGTTCGGGACGCACTCCCCGACGGTCAGGGTCTGCTGCAGCATGATGGGCGCGAGTTGACCCGGCGCGGGGCACTCCTCGTGCGGGTGGCTGAGGGAGTGGCCCACCTCATGGTTGATCACGTAGGCCCGATACTCCTCGATGGTCCCCCCGGCGATCATGAAGGCCGCCGCACCCTCGACCCAGCGGTCGCCGTTGATGTTCACGGGACGGCCACGCCCGCACGAGGTGTACCCGTTCGTCGGGAGCTCGCCGCACAGCTTGTCCGTGGTCGCCGGCGAGGCGAGCGAGATGACGATCTCGGCCTCGGCGTCGGCATCGGTGCGCGCGAAGGAGACGCCGTCAACGGCCCCCCATCCCCGGGGATCGTTGAGAATCCGCATGACCTCGTCGGCAAAGGCCGAGGCTTCGACCGGGATGCCGTCCTCGGTGCGGACGAGGACTGTCACACTCCGCCGGCCGGCCTCAGGGGCGGCCGAGGTCCCTGCGGCGACGGTGAAGATTCCGGATCCCGCCGAGGGCATCTCGTCCCCGTGCCAGCCCCCGTTCTCAGCGAGAAGCTCCACCTGGAGGGCCCTCCCGGCGACGACGGCGCCGGGAATTCGCGCAAAATCGTCGGCGAGGGCAGTGGTGAACAGCTCATCCTTGAAAACGGCGCTCGGAGCTGAGGCGCGGAAATCGAGGCCGGCTGCCGGAGCGATCAGCAGGAGTGCAGCTCCCACGAGGCCTCCGGCAGCGAGCCGTGCCTTCAGGCTGGACCTGGTGCGTGGTCTGCGCGACTGACTCACCGCTTCCCGCAGGTTCACGAAGTGGAGTGTGGACTGATCCCCCACCTCCGACGCTACGCAAGGACCTCCGGTGCCGCAACCCTCCAGCGCTCGGCCCAGTCACCGATCGGAGTGATCCCGATCTCACCCAGTGCCGCGTGGGACAGCACGGAATAGGCGGGACGCGGCGCCGGTCGCACGAACGCCGTCGAGTCTGTGGGCAGGACCATCTCGGGATCCTTGCCCAGCGTCCGCACGATCTCCTGCGTGAAGCCGTGCCACGAGACCTGCCCCGACGAGGTGCCGTGATACGTCCCGGAGGGGGCGTTGGCCTCCACGAGCCGGACGATGAGGTCGACCAGGTCGACGGTCCACGTGGGCTGTCCCACCTGATCCGCGACGACCTGCAGCTCGTCGCGTTCAGCTGCGAGCCGTGCCATCGTCTTCGGGAAGCACGCGCCGCCGGCGCCGTACAGCCATGCGGTGCGAACGATCAGGTGGTTGTCCGCCTCCGCCCGAACCGCCCACTCCCCCGCAGCCTTCGTGCGCCCGTACGCGGAGAGCGGGGCGATGACCTCGTCCTCGGCGTAGGGCTGGGTGCCGTTCCCGGCGAATACGTAGTCGGTGGAGATCTGCACCATCCGGGCCCCACAGGCGCTGGCGGCCCGTGCGAGCAGTTGGGGCCCGACCGCGTTGAGGGTGAACGCGAAGCCCTCCCGTTCCTCAGCGGCGTCGACGGCGGTGAAGGCCGCGCAATTCACGAGCACATCGATGTCCGTGATGCGGCCGACCGCTTTGGGATCGGTGATGTCGAGCTCCGCGAGGTCGACGGCGGTCACCTCGTGACCATCGGCCGTGAGCCTCTTCACCAAGTCCGTTCCGAGCATGCCGAGCGCTCCTGTGACCATCCACCGCATGCCGGTGCCTCCTTCTTCGGGGTTTCTCCGCCCCCAGCCTACTGAGCCCACTAGGTTTGTCTGTGATCAACCCGCATCGGCGGTGAGCACTGAGGAGGATCTTGTGGAGTTTCGTGAGCTGGCCGTCTCGGGAGCATGGGAGATCACCCCCAGGTTGATCGGCGATCCCCGCGGGATCTTCCTCGAGCTCTTCAAGGAGGCCGTCTTCGTCGAGGCGACTGGCCGTTCCCTCGACCTGAGGCAGGCGAACTGCTCCGTCTCCGCGGCCGGTGTGGTGCGCGGCATCCACTTCGCGCAGGTTCCCCCCAGCCAGGCCAAGTACGTGACCTGTCCGAAGGGTGCGGTGCTCGACTACGTCGTGGACATCAGGGTTGGATCGCCAACATTCGGCTCGTGGGACTCGGTGCTGCTGGACGACATCGACCGGCGGGCCATCTTCGTGTCCGAAGGGCTCGGCCACATGTTCGTCTCTCTCGAGGACGAGTCCACCGTGGTCTACCTGTGTTCGGCGCCCTACGCGCCCGGCCGCGAGCACGGCGTCAACCCCAGGTGCGAGACGCTCGGGATCAGGTTCCCGGAGACGGCCAGGGACGGCTCGCCCCTCACCCTTGAGCTATCGGACAAGGACTCGGCCGCGCCCGGGCTGCTGGAGGCCCGCGACCTCGGACTGCTGCCCGGGTTCGAGGAACAGCAGGCCTACGTCCGGTCCGTCGCCGCCTGGCATGATCACTAGCCGCGCTTTCCTCCCTGGGGGTCCTCCGTCGGCTCGGCGTTGGAGGGCTCGTCGGAGCCGTGTGGCCTCGCGGGTGCGTCGGTCGGGGTCGCGTGCGATCCCTCAACCTGCGCTCGCAGGATTGCGATCTCCTCGGCGAGCTTTCGGGTCCTGTCATCGGCCCTCGACAACTCCACACTGAACTGCACGCTGAGCACGAGGAACATCAGGGACGCGATGAAGAAGACGAAGTTCGACGGCGTCTCGATTCCGAGGATGCCCGAGAACCATGGGAGAAGGGCGGGGAAGACGGCGAACACAGTCACGCCGATGGCCAGCAACACCCACCACAACGTGAACTTCTCCTTGAGGATGCGGCCCCGCATGAGCCAGAACATCAGGAGCAGGGTTGCGGCAACGAACATGGCGGCGCCCAGGTAGCCGCTCACGGAAGATCACGCTCGTTCGTCGCGCTCAAGGTCGCGGGACGCGTGAGCGCGATGCCCAAGGCCAACACCGCACGTCCGAGGAAGACCGCCGCCTTGATCGGGGAGTGCGAAGGCGCTCCACCCGCGCGCTCGCGCATGTGCACCGGCGTCTGGCGGATCACGAGACCGCTCCGGGCGGCGAGGACAATAGCCTCGACGGTGTCTCCGAGATACTCCGCGGGGTACTGGACGGCAAAGAGTCGCACTGCGCTCGGCCCGCACAACTTGAAGCCGGAGGTCGTGTCCGTCAGCTCGGTCCTGCAGATCCGGGAGAGGACGGTTGAGAGCAGCTTCATCGCCCACTTCCGCGGCCCGCGGACGGCGTACGCACCGCGGCCCGCGAACCGGGAGCCGATCACGATGTCAGCCCCCGTAGACCCCATTGCCTCCACCATGCCGCGCACCTCTCCCGGATCATGTTGCCCGTCGGCATCCAGCTGCAACACATGCGTGAAGTGAAAACGATGCGCATAGTTGAAGCCCGCCCGCATGGCTCCGCCCACCCCGAGGTTGTAGGGAAGTTCGAGAACGGGGACCCCACGCGAGCGGACGAGCTCCGCCGTTCCGTCGGTCGAGCCGTCTGAGACGACGAGGACGCTCCACCCGTCCAGGTTCGACGCAACCTCGTCGAGGACTCCCCCGATGGTCGCCTCCTCATTCCATGCGGGGATAACCACGAGTGGTCGCCCCGATTGCAGGCTGTCCTGTGTCATCTCGCCCCTTCTTGTTCCCGTGACAAGAGTAGGCGCCGCGCTTGGAATCGTGGTGCACGCCCGCCCGCCAACGTTTCATGCCGCGGTGCTCCGTGGGCCAGACTGGGGGTGTGCCATCTGACGAAGCCGGGCCGCCGAACCCCGCCACATCGCGCCAGGCATCGATCCCACACTCGACTCTCGCACTCATCGCGGGACTCGGCGTGTTCGGTGGCTCCAGTTTCGTGCTCCTCGGACTCGGAGGCCGAGAGCTCGGACCAGCCCTGTCGGCACCGCTCTCCGTCGCCTGGACCACCGTCAATGCGTTCGGACTCGGCCTCTTCCTGCCGATCGAGCAGGAGGTCTCGCGCCTGATGGCCGCCCGGCGCGCGGCGGGTCTGCCCGCTCCCCGGCTTCAGCATGTCGCACGTTATCTCCTCGGCACCCTCACGCTCGTGGTGCTGGTCGTGGCCACCACCTCAGGTTGGATCGCAGACACCCTGTTCGGGGGACAGCGTGAGATCGTGTGGATCACGGCGGGTGCCCTCGCGGCGGTGGCGATCGAGTACTTCGTACGCGGCACCCTCGCGGGCTTCGGTCTGTACATCCGGTATGGTATGCAGCTCCTTGTCGATGGGATCGCCCGCATTGTCCTTGCGGTCGCTGTCTTCGCCGGACCGTGGCAGTCCGCAGCCGCCTACGGGGTCGCGCTCGTGCTCGCCCCTCTGATCGCCACGGCGCTCACCCTCTCCGTCGCCGCGATCACATGGCTGCATACGAGCCCCACCCCCGCACATTCCGGCACCATCGCACCCTTGGTCCTCACCTCCGTCACCTCGCAGCTGCTGGCCAACTCGGGTCCACTTGCGATCGCGGCGTTGGCAACCGCCGCACAACAGGCCGACGCCGGCCGCTTCGTTGCCGCCGTCACCGTCGGCAGGATCCCCCTCTTCCTGTTCGCCGCCATCCAGGCCGTGTTCCTGCCCACGCTCTCCGGTCTGGTGGCCCGCTCCGACGTCGAGGGGTTCCGCCGGGTCTTCAAGCGTGCGTGGCTGGCAACGCTCCTGCTTGGTGCCGTCGGAACGGCTGGAGTTGCATCACTGGGTGGCTGGGTGATGCGGACGATCTACGGACCCGGTTTCGAGATTGCGCTGATCGACCTCACGCTGATTGCCGTGTCCGGTGCCTTGTTCATGCTCGCCCAAGCCCTCGCCCAGGCGCTGTTGTCCCAACGCGCCGACACCCTCGTCTTCTTCGCTTGGACCATCGGGCTCGTCGTCACCGTCGCCGCCCTCCTTCTGCCACTCGCTCTGACGACCACCGTTGCGGTGGCCTTGTGTGTCGGGGCGGCTGCCAGCGGGTCCGTTCTCGGGCTCGCGCACCTGCGAACCGTAGCGGGGTGGGAGCATGGCCTCTCGGAAAGGAACGCATGACATGGACCGTCCCGAGATCTCCGTCGTCGTCCTCGCCTACGGCGAGGAAGATTGGTTGGGGGACGCCGTTGCGAGTGTGCTGGCCTCCGAGGGTGTCTCGCTCGAGCTCGTGGTTGTGGACAACGGGTGCACCTCCGACGCCGTGGCGGCACTGCCGGACGACCCTCGACTCCGCGTCCTCGTCCCCCCCACCAATCTCGGCTTCGCCGCTGGGGTGAACTTCGGCGCCCAGCACTGCGCGGCCCCGCTACTCGCAATGGTGAACTCCGACGCCGAAGTCAGGCGGGACTGCCTCGCGCTCCTGCAACGCCGCCTCGAGGACCCTGCAGTCGGAATCGCGGGCGCAATGATCCTCCTCGCCGACAAGCCCGGTTTCATCAACTCCGCGGGGAACCCTCTCCACGTCCTTGGGCTCTCCTGGGCAGGCCACCTCGGCGAGCCTCTCGAGGGCCTGGGTGGCATCAGACCTGAGGCGAGTGTCTCCGGCGCCTGCATGGTGGTGAGGAGGGACCTGTGGGATCGCCTCCGGGGCTTCCCTCCGGAGTTCTTCGCCTACTTCGAGGACCTTGACCTCTGCTGGCGGACCCGGTTGCTGGGGTTGCGTGTCGACCTGGTCCCGGAGGCGCAGGCTCTCCACCACTACGAGTTCTCCCGGAACGACCTGAAGATGTACCTGCTCGAGCGGAATCGCCTCGCCTTCGTCCTCACGACCTATGGCAGCCGTACTCTCCTGCTGCTGGCTCTGCCACTCGCCGCCTTCGAGATCGCGATGGTCGGGGTCGCCGCCGTGCAGGGCTGGGGACGCCAGAAGGTTCGTGGCTGGTGGTGGATCGCCACCCACACCCAGTGGCTGCGCGAGCGGAGGAGGGCCATCCAGACGAACCGGGTCGTCCCGGATCGTCACCTGGAACGGTTCTGGATGCCGGAGTTCGATTCCAGCCAGATGCCCCTCCCTCGGGGGGCACGTCCCCTTCAGAGTCTCCTCACAGCCTGGTGGACGGTGGCGAAAGCACGAATCTGACGGGAGCTCTCGGTCCGCGAGTCAGCGCATCTGAATGACCACGAGGATGTAGACGTAGGCGACGATCGAGTACGCCAGAAGCGTCCACCGCACCCAGGGCCGGGTCACTGAGATGGCGAGCGCACTCGTCATTCCGGGCACCAGGACCATGCCGTAGCGCGGGCCCAATCCGAAGACCGTGCCCTCGAGAACGTTCATGACGACGTACAGTGCGGGTCCCAGCCCCAGGAGTGACACCACCCAGGCCTGGGCGAGGCGGCGGCTGACCCGTGGTTCACCATTGTGGAGGAAGGCAACAGCGAATAGTCCGGAGAGCACAACCCATGAGGTCACGTTGGCGAGGCTGTCGGGGTTGGGACTGGCGGTCGAACCGAAGATTCCCTGGGGGCCGAGGACGACTCCCTGGACGAAGGCGTCGATCTGATCGATGGCGTACCTCAGGGAGAAGGCCTCCTGGCGGTCCATGGCGGGCGAGTCCCCGAGAGACGTTGCCGATCGGAACGTCTGGTATCCGGCAGCAGCCGCCACGGCTGAACCGAAGGTCACCAACCCCGCGGTGATCGCACGTCGCGTTGGAAACGTCTCGCTCTCGAGGAGTGCAACCAGACCGAAGAACAGGACGATGGCCACGACACCGAAGATGTTCGTCACCTTGAGGATCGTCGCTGCCGCAGCCGCAAGGCCCAGCCAGATCGGCGACCGCTGGTCCCTCACCACCCGCACCCCGAGGCCGACGATGAGCGAGCCCCAGATGAGGTTCAGCGCGTCAGGTGTCACATAGATCGTGCTCCAACGAACCTGCGGCGTCGAGATGATCAGGAGGGCCACGCCGAGCGAGGAAAGACGCGACGCCCCCAGTACTCGCGCCGCCCACACCAGCCCTGTAAGGCCGAGCGCCAGCCAGAGGACGTTCGAATAGCGCGCTGCATCCAACAGTTCCTCAACCCCGAGGACCCGCTGGATCAGTCCGCCCAGCCACGCGGTGGCGAAGTAGTAAACCGGGGAGTGGATGTCCGCAGAAGTCCTGCCGCCGATGTGTGGGAACAGCGCAGGATCGATCTCCTCGCCGCAGGGAGTGCCGATCTTGCCGAACGACTCGACTCCTCGACAGCTCGCGAGTTCCATCGCGTAGTCGTCAATCATCTCTCCCTGGTTGACGAGGTCCCCACGGGTCGCCTTGTCCACGGCATCGATGTAGACGTACTCGTCCATCCTCGACAGTTCAGGATTGGCCGGGACGTAGCGGACGAGGAGGACGGTGGACAGGATGGCGAACATGACGAAGACGAGCGCCCACTGCAGCCATGTGGGAAGGGTCTTGGTAGCGCCCGCCCTCCGACCGGTACCAGCCGTCACCGTGTCAGTCTCCAAAATGGCGTGATCCCATCACCGGTGGGCAACACTGCGCACCGCTTGGAGGAAGGTCCGGCCGTGACGGTCGTTCGGTTCGAGCACCGCGCCCTCCGCCCACTCGTTCCAGGCGTTGATGAATACCACGCGCTGCCCGGGGGGCCGATCCATGACCGCGGACGCCGCCGCAGCGAGCCACCTGTGGAAGGTGTAGGGATTCGAGCCGTACCAGAGATCGGGCTTCCACTGGCGTCGCGCGGTGTTGTCGAAGGTGACCATCACGCCGGGATGGTCGTGGTCGTCGAGCATGCTGAGCCGAGTGATGGCGTCCTTGACCAGCTCCTGGTAGGACATCACGTTGCCTCGGAAGTCG
>RZYE01000414.1 GCA_009930425.1 Actinomycetota bacterium
ACCTTCGCGCCCTTCACCCGGCCCGCGAGCGGGGAGGTGTTGATGCCGATGGTCATGGCGATCGCCGGGTCGTCCACGGTGATGAGCGGGAGCGGGCGCGGGTCCTCCGGGTCCACCAGGGTCTCCCCGATGGTGATGTCCTCGATGCCGGCGACGGCGACGATGTCCCCGGCGTGGGCCTCGGGGGCGGGCACGCGGTCCAGGGCCTCGGTGCGCAGCAGTTCGGTCACCTTGACCGTGCGCAGCGTGCCGTCGCGGCGCGCCCAGCCCACCTGCTGGCCCTTCCGCAGCGTCCCGTTGTGGATGCGCAGCAGTGCGAGCCGCCCGAGGAAGGGCGAGGCGTCGAGATTCGTGACGTGGGCCTGCAGCGGCATGCCCTCGTCGTACGACGGCGCGGGGATGCGCTCGATGATGGTGCGGAAGAGGGCCTCGAGGTCGTCGTCCGCGGGGAGGGCGCCGTCGTCGGGCTGGATGAGGGACGCGCGCCCGGCGCGCGCGGAGGCGTAGACCACCGGGAGGTCGAGCACGGAGTCGAGGTCCAGGTCCTCCATCTCCTCCGCGAGGTCGGAGGCGAGCGAGAGGAGCAGATCCGTGCTCTCCTGCACCACCTCGGCGATCCGCGAGTCCGGCCGGTCCACCTTGTTGACCACGAGCACCACGGGCAGCCGGGCGGCCAGGGCCTTGCGGAGCACGAACCGGGTCTGCGGCAGCGGGCCCTCGGAGGCGTCCACGAGGAGCACGACACCGTCCACCATGGAGAGGCCGCGCTCCACCTCGCCGCCGAAGTCCGCGTGGCCGGGGGTGTCGATCACGTTGATGGTGATCCCGTCCGGCTCGCCGGCGGCCGCGGGCCCCCGGTAGTGCACCGCCGTGTTCTTCGCGAGGATCGTGATGCCCTTCTCGCGCTCGAGGTCACCGGAGTCCATCGCCCGCTCGGCGACGTGCTGGTGCGCGCCGAAGGCCCCGGACTGCCAGAGCATGGCGTCGACCAGGGTGGTCTTCCCGTGGTCGACGTGGGCCACGATCGCGACGTTGCGCAGGTCGGAGCGCAGGGGCATGCGATCTCGTTTCTCTTGGGATGCTCCGCGAGTCTACCCGCGGCGTCGTTCAGGCGGAGGGGCGGCTCCGCATGAGGGTGATCACACGGCGGTCACGCCGAGTCCTGGTTCCCGGGGTTGTGCAGGAGGGTCTCGACATCGTTCGGGTCGCTCGCCACGCCCGCCGCGTTGGCGGCGAGGATCCGGTCGCGGGCCTCGCGCCGGATCTTCTGCTCGGCGGGGTCGGGGACCGGGACGGCCGCGATGAGGCGCTGCGTGTACGGGTGCTTCGGGTGGTTGACGACGGCGCCCGTGTCCCCGTACTCCACCAGCTTGCCGTTGTGCATCACGGCGATCCGGGAGGAGAGCATCTCCACCACCGCGAGGTCGTGGGAGATGAAGAGGCACGCGAAGCCGTGTTCCCGCTGCAGGTCCTGGAACAGCTCCAGCACGCGCGCCTGGACCGAGACGTCGAGGGCGGAGGTGGGCTCGTCGGCCACCAGCAGCGACGGTTCCAGGATCAGGGAGCGGGCGATCCCGACGCGTTGGCGCTGGCCACCGGAGAGCTCGTGCGGGTAGCGGTTCCGGAAGGAACGGGGCAGCTCGACCTGGTCGAGCATCGCCTCCACCCGCTTGTCCAGCTCGCCCCCCTTGATGCCGGAGTGGAGGTAGAGGGGCTCGCCGATCGACTCACCGATGGGCAGGCGCGGGTTCAGGGA
>RZYE01000415.1 GCA_009930425.1 Actinomycetota bacterium
CCCTCGCGCCCGTACCCCTCCACGGACCGCCGCAGCCACGCCTCCGCCTGCCGGCCCCACTCCCGCACGCCGTAGACGCCCTCGCGGTGGGCGCACAGCACCTGGTGCCCGCGGATGCGCGCGAGCGCCTCCGTCGCGTTGCCCTTCCGTGCCGCCGTCACGACGGCGCTGCCCGCGGCGACGACGTCGTCCCGCACGCCGGCGAGGCGCGCCGGACCGGCGCGGGTGGCGTCGACCGGGATGAACTCGATGCCCCGGCCACGCACCGCGGCATCGACCTTCGCCGGATCCCCGGTTCGGATGGCAGCGGCCAGCGCCGGGATGTCCGTGGTCTCCGAGAAGCGGTGCATCACCTCGAGCCGGACCACCGGCGTGCCCGGCCGGGCCACGAGGTCGCCGAGCACCGCCCCCACCTCGATGGATGCGAGCTGGTCCGGGTCCCCGACCAGCACCAGTCGGCAGTCCGGCCGGAGCGCGTCCATCAGCCGGGACATCAGGGTGAGGGACACCATCGACGCCTCGTCCACCACCACCACGTCGTGGGGGAGACGGTTGGACCTGTCGAAGGTGAACCGGCTCGTTCCCGGCCGTGCCCCCAGCAGCCGGTGCAGCGTGGTGGCAGTGAGGCCCTCAACGTGGGCACGGTCCTGGGCAGGGAAGCGCGCCTCAGCGGCCGCCGCGCCGATCGACTCCGCGAGCCGGGCGGCCGCCTTGCCGGTGGGGGCGGCGAGGGCCACCCGGAGCCGTGTTCCCGCACTTGATTGCGCCTGCGACTGCAGGGCGGCGAGCAGCCGCGCCACGGTCCATGTCTTCCCGGTGCCGGGCCCGCCGGCGATGATGCTGAACCGGTGGGTGGTGGCCACCTCGACCGCGCGGCGCTGCAGGTCGTCCTGCTCGGCGGCGGGGAACAGCCGGTCGAGGGTGGCGGTGAGCTCGGCGTCAACGTGGGAGGGCTCCGCACGAGCCGTGCCCTCGCTGGCGGCCTGGGTTCCGGGGGCGTGGGTTCCGGAGGTTGCTCCGCTGGCCGGGGACTCCGCGATCGCCGCGTCCACCCACCGCGCCACCACCTGCTCCTGCCGCCAGTACCGCTCCAGGTACAGCAGGTTCCCGGCGAACCGAAGCGGCCGCACCTCCTCCGGCGCCGCGTCCGCCGTCCCCACCTTGACGAGCCCACTCGCCCGCACCGCGTCCACCCACGCCGCTGGCTCCGGCCACGGCAGCGCGGGGTCCAGCTCGCGCACCCGCGCGAGGTCCACGCACACGGACCCGAACCGCACCGCCCGCACGGCGAGCGCCGCGGCAAGGACGACGGCGCCGTCCCCCTCTCCGCCGAGCCTCGCCAGGGTGCGCGCCACGTGGACATCCGCCGGCGCGAGCACGCCGGCGTCCGCGAACGCGGCGAGGGCGCCGGTCAGGGTTGCGGTCGCGCCTGTCGTCGTGCCCGCCGTCACGCCTCTCGTCGTGCCTGCCGTCGTGCCTGCCGTCGCGCCTCTCGCCAGATCACCCGTCATCGCGCGCCTCCAACAGTTCCGAGAGGGCCACCACGAGGGCGGCGGGAGGCGTCCACTCGAACACCCCGCACGTCATGCCCTCCGCCACGGGGGTGTCCGGGCCGCACATGCCCCGCACGAACAGGTAGAGCACCCCGCCGAGATGGCGCTCGGGCTCGTACCCGGGCAGGCGCCACCGCAGGAACCGGTGGAGGGCCACCGAGTACAGCAGCGCCTGCAACGGGTAGTGGGCGTGCCGCATC
>RZYE01000416.1 GCA_009930425.1 Actinomycetota bacterium
CTCTCGCCACCACCACCGATCATGACCGGGATCCGCCGGGTGGGGGGCGGGTTGCCCGCCGCGAGACGCTCGCGGATGCGGGGCATGGCCTCGGCAAGGTCCGCGATGCGCTCCCCCGCCGTGCCGAACTCGTAGCCGAAGTTCTCGTAGTCCTTCTGGAACCAGCCGGCCCCGATGCCCAGGATCAGCCGCCCACCGCTGATGTGGTCCACGGTGCGTGCCATGTCCGCCAGCAGGTCGGGGTTGCGGTAGGAGTTGCACGTCACGAGGGCACCGATCTCGATGCGGCTGGTCTGCTCGGCCCACGCGCCGAGCATCGTCCAGCACTCGAAGTGCTTGCCCTCCGGGTCACCGGAGAGCGGGTAGAAGTGGTCCCAGTTGAAGGCGGCGTCCACACCGATGTCCTCGGCGCGCCGCACGGCGTCCCGGATCTGGGGATAGTCAGCATGCTGGGGCTGGATCTGCACGGCGATGCGAAAGGGGTGGCTCATCCACTGAGGTAGAACACATCCATGAGCGCATCCTTGAGCACGTGGTTGGCACGTGCGGCGGCCGTGGCCGGGATCCTGGTCGTCGTGTGGGGATCTGTGACCAGTTGGGGCGCGATCGTGCACGGTCACCCGCTCTACGGCGCACTCCTCGCCCTCACCCTGCTCGGCTCCGCCGTCGCCGGCTGGAGGACGTTCCGTCCCCGACGGCGGCGCACCGGGTGGCGGCGCGTCGCCGCCGTCGCCCTGCTCGTGGCGTCGCTGGGGTGGATCGCGCTGATGGCGTGGCTGCGCCCGTTCTCCGCCGTCGAGCCCGCCCTCACCGCGCTGCGCTCCGACACCGGCGTCACCGTCTCCGAGTCCCCGACCCGGATCGTGCTGACGCCGACCGGACCCACCAGCGACACCGGGATGTTCTTCCAGCCCGGCGCCAGGGTGGACCCGCGCGCCTACGCCGCGATCCTTCGCCCCTTGGCCGAGTCCGGCCACGTGGTCGTGATCGTCAAGCAACCCCTCGGCATCGCATTCCTCGCCACCGGGGCACTCGACGCCGTCAGGTCCGACCACGAGACCCTCACCCGGTGGGTCGCCGGCGGCCACTCGCTCGGCGGAACCGTCGCGGCGATGCAGGCGGACGCCGCCGACGACGACCCCACCGCGCCCGTCGTCGGCCTCCTCCTCCTCGCCTCCTACCCCACCGGTGACATCAGCACGTCGCTGCGCGCCTCGGTCCTGTCCATCTCCGGCGGACGGGACGGTCTGGCCACCCCGGATGACATCGCGGCATCCACCGCCAACCTGCCCGCCAGCGCGACCTTCCTGGTGATCGACGGTGCCGTCCATACCTTCTTCGGCGACTACGGAACGCAGCCCGGAGACGGCACGCCCTCGATCAGCCACGACGAGGCCCGGGCCGAGATCTCGCGTGCCGCCGTCGACTTCGTGAACGAGCTGAACGAGTGAGCCGCACGGAGGACGCACCCAGCGCTCAGGAGGCCTTCTGCTGAGACGCCCGGCCGGGACGCTGCCCGTTCAGTCCGACAACCGGGACCGCACCGCGGCCAAGGCGGCCGCCGTGTCGGTCATGTCCACGACGGTCCTGGGCACGAGACACACGGCGAGACTGGGTCAGGGCGACAGGGGACCATCACCTGCGTCCCCCCAACGATTCCGGCACCCATTCCAGGAGGTCGCCCGGTTGGCACTGCAGGACCTCGCACATTGCCTCCAGAGTGGTGAAGCGCACCGCCTTGGCGCGTCCGT
>RZYE01000417.1 GCA_009930425.1 Actinomycetota bacterium
GTAAGCGTCCGGAGAAATACATCTATCCCCCCCACTGCACGCTCGGCATGATGCGCTCAGGTTTCACGCACGGGGGTAGAGAGCATGGCACAGAAACGGCGCAGTCGCGAGCAATGGCAGGTGCTGATCAGAGACTGGCCCGGCAGTGGTCTGACGGTGGCGCAGTACTGTGCGCGCCGGGGGATCTCGGTGGCCAATTTTCATCGCTGGCAAGAGCGCTTGCGCCGGGAATCCGCGGAGGTGGTCGAGCGGCCGTGCCGTGGCCCGGCGGAGCCCATCCGGTTCTTGCCGGTGCATGTCAGCGCTGCCCTTGAGCCACCGCGAGCTGACCCGGCATTGACCCTGGTGTTCGCCGGCGGGGTGCGCCTGGAGGTGGTCCCCGGGTTCGATGTGGCGACCCTCCAGCGAGTGGTTCAGGTCCTGCGTGGAGGGGTGTCCGGATGATCGGGTTGGGCGGTCAGACGCGCGTCTATCTGGCGAGCGGGGCCACGGATATGCGCAAGCAGATCGATGGGCTGGCGGCGCTGGTCGTCGATGTGCTCCAAGCGGATCCCTTCTCGAGTCATTTATTCGTCTTTTGCAATCGCAGTCGCGATAAGCTGAAACTGCTCTATTGGTACCACAACGGCTTTTGGCTGTGGTATCGGCGACTGGAGCGCGACCGCTTTTGGTGGCCGGCGCCGGGAACGGTCGAGCCGGTGATCCTCTCTTTACGCGAATTGAGCTGGTTGCTCGAAGGGCTTGATCCGCGTCGGGTCAACGCGCATCAGCGCGCGGATTTCGATCTCCTGTAACGCCGTTTGCCATCGAATTGCGGGCGGTGATCGGATATCATTCGGGCCATGCACGGCCCCCTTCAAACGCTTCCGGATGACCCGGCTGTATTGCAGGACATCATTGGCCAGTTGCGGGATCAACTGGCCGCTGCCGAGCGCGCGCGCATGGCGCAAGCGGCCCAATTGCAAGACCACGCCAAGACCCTGCACCGGCAGTCACAGCGTATCGAGCAGTTGCTCGAATACATCGAGCTGCTGCGGCGCAAGCGCTTCGCCCCCAGTGCCGATCGCCTCCCCGACAGTCAGCTCGGGCTGTTTGATGAGACCGAGCTCGAGGCCCTGATCGGCGAGCTGGAGGCCACGCTGCCGCCAGCCCCGAGTGACCCGCCCGCGCCGCGCGCCGAGGCCACGAAACGCCAGCCGGTGCGCCGCCCCTTGCCGAGCCATCTGCCCCGGGTCGAGCGCATCCTGGATCTGCCCAAGGCGGAGAAAGCGGCGATGGGCGATGACTGGGCGCTCATCGGCTACGACACCTCCGAGCAGCTGGCCATCATTCCTCGCCAAATCTACGTCATCGAATACAAGCGCTCCAAATACGTCGCCCGCAATGAGGAGGTGCCGGGGGCCGAGGTGGGCGTGAAGATCGCCCCGCGCCCCGTGCAGATCATCCCCAAATCCATCGCGCACAGCTCGCTGCTGGCCTCCATCGTCACCGCCAAGTTCGTCGATGCCCTGCCGTTGTATCGTCAGGAGACGATCTTTGCCCGCGAGGGCATCGAGTTCAGACGCCAAACCATGGCCGGCCTGCTCATCCAGCTGCAGGCCCCGCTCAAACCGGTGGCCGCGGCACTCCAAGACCTGTTGCGCCAAAGCCGGGTCGTGCATCTCGATGAGACCCCCGTGCAGGTGATGCGCGAGCCGGGACGGGAGAATACCCAAGACTCCTACATGTGGGCCTTCTGCGGTGGACCGCC
>RZYE01000418.1 GCA_009930425.1 Actinomycetota bacterium
ATAGGGTGCTCCGTGGGTTCACGGCCGCGTCCCCCACGGGCGCCGTCGCCCCGTTGTAGGTGTTGCACAGGGGCGTTGGAGTACACCCCAACGCCACACGCCCGAGTCTGCCTGTTGCGCCAAGTCCCCTTGATGCTCCTGCAACACCAGCACACGGGTCCAGACGCGGCGCGAAGGTGCGGCCAGCGAGCCATGGAGGCTACGTCCCGCGGGCCCCTGCGCCCATCTCGCGCCTCAGCTCCGCGTCAGTTGGCGCTCTTGTCCCCGCGGCGGACGGTCGCGAGTACAAGGATCCCCCCGACCACCAACCCCGGCGAAAAGTCAGGCACCAAGGAAATGACCGAACTCAGGTTGGTGCCTCAAACGCACAGTCCCAACGACCATCACCCCAAATCAGCGGGCTGCAACCCGAAAATCTCCGAACGACTGACCAAACTCAGGTCATCGCCCCGCTACGGCGCGTGGACCTCCTGCTGATCGATGAACTGGGCTACATCAACCTCGACCGGCGTGGCGCCGAACTCCTCTTCCAGGTCCTCACCGAGAGAGAGGAAACGCAACGCCATCTCCATCGCGACGAACGAACCCTTCTCGAAAGTCGCACCTCCAGAAAGCGCTGGCGGCAGTTAGATCTCGCGGGTGCTCAGTATTACGTGCTGCCGGATTATGTTATAGAGAACCCACGCAAATGGTCCGAAAGGTATCCAAAGTATCACAACCAGCACCCAAATCGTGCGCGCCTCTACGCCCAGCCAAGACGTCTCGCGAATCTCCCGCATCGTTCGCACGACTACCCAGATGTAAACCGCGACAATAACGGCGCCAGCCGTAACCGCTAGGACTACTGTCTCCACAATTCTCCGCCCAACTCCTCATCTACTGCAAGTGTCACCGATCAACTTGCGTTTGTGCCAGTCACGGCACCGTTTCGACTTACCGTCACCGATTGTGAGAAGGCGTAGGTGAAGAACCCGTAGGTCACATTCCATACGTTCTGAAGTGTTCGCAGGCTGGTAGTTCCGGAATCACTGCAAGCCTGTGGGCTGATGGTCACACCTACCGCATAGTTGGTCCAACAGATATGGTAACCAGTGTATCCACTATACGAGCTGGTAATCCAAACGCGAGATCCATTGTAGTACGCCTTTCCGCGTTGTGAACGCTGATAGGAGACACCCGTTGTCCACTGATTGAAGTACCTCGAGTTGACGACGCTCGTAGCGGCGGCCCGGACAAGTTCTGAGCGTTCATCGGGCGAAAGGCCCGGGTCAGCAACGATGTCTTCCACCGACGCGACTTCTGGTGCGGATGCCGCGTGGCCGATGACGGTGCGGCAGAGTTCGCGATCTTGTCCAGCCACCGCCGCTGCCTTGAGGCACTGTTCCGGGTACACGACTTCAGAGTGAAACTCCGCGCCCAGCGTTACATCTTGTCCGGTCGCTGCTGGAGTACCAAGCGGTAGAAGTAATACCAGCGCCGCAAGAGTTGTGACTGTTGTCAATGATTTTGCGCGTACGCCGTTCATGTTGCCCCCTCTTGACCTACCACCATTGGTCGGCATACTAGGGCTCTCAAAAAAAGCCGTGAGCACAGCCTTTCGGTGCCCCACTTGCGAAGCGTAGCACGGTGCCCTCTGCCTGACAACCGGCCGAGTTGACTCATCAGAAACCTCCGCTTGTGCGGGGTCGTTGCCTCGGGTAGAAACCTCCGGTTAGGTGTGTCGTTGCCTCGGGTGAGGACCTCCGCG
>RZYE01000076.1 GCA_009930425.1 Actinomycetota bacterium
ATCTCGGCGCGGCGGGCGGAGACCGGCAGTTCCTCGGGGTAGGTGATCGTGGGCAGGCTCGCGGCGCGTGCGGCGACCTGCTCGGGGGTGAAGGGGCGGCGGGGGTGAGAGCCGTGGCCCGTGCCGTTCTGGCTGCCCTGGCCGCGGTGCTCGCGCCGGTTGCGGCGCTGTGCCCCTTCACGTCGTGGGCCTTCCGATTTCCGGGACACTGCGCGCGGCGGGGTCGCGCCGGGCGGAGTGGGATCGGACATGGTTGACATTGTCGCCCATGGCTGGTGGCCGAGGCAGCCGCGCGTGGTGGGGAGCATTCGCCAGGGCGCGCGGCCGCGGCCCCCCTTTCGGGGAGCTTCGGCTCAGTCCCTCCGAAGGCAGTTGTCCACGAACCAGTCGATCATGGAATACAGGTCAGGTCCGTAGCACAGCCGTCGCGCTTCGACATATGGGCGCGACCGATCACGGAGCAACCTGATCGCATTGCTTCGTGTCACGGCGAGGGTTCGTCTATCGAGCGCCCCCATGTAGGCGGACCGACAAAGGAATTCGTAGTAGTCGAGAATCTGCATCAGATGCTGGTCGAAGTCGAATTCGACGTCCGGCCCGATCGGCGATCCTTCCACCAGCCTGCGAGCGACAACGGCATCGGATTCTGACAACGAATCCGATATCGAGAAATTCGCGAGCAGGTCGATCGTCGTTCGCCTGCGCTCGCCCCACTCATTCTGCAGCGCGGTGATCATGCCGAAAACGAGGGCGATTCCCACCGAGATGCCAGTCATGGTCAACTCCGTGATCTCCGACCGCACCGCGAACCAGCCCGCAGCTAGGAGAGTGGCGGTCGCGAGCAATGCTGTGACCACCCTGCGAGACCAGAGCGGGTCCCGGAGGAGCCGCGTCCAGCGAGCCTTCACGCGCTCATCCGTCTGGGTGCCACGAACGTGGTCTACGGTCATGGAAGGCAACCTAGCTCAATACGTCGGAGGGCGTGGATCTGGGCACTGTGCGATGAAGGGATCTGGAGGGACATGACTTTCTCGATTGCGGCGGTTTCTCGAGATGGGACGCTCATGGGCGTCGCGACCGCCACCTGCACCCTTGCTGTCGGCGCGGTGGTCCCGGCCGCCTCCCCGCGGGCTGGGGCGCTGGCCACCCAGGCCTACACGAACCGCACCTTCCGGTCTCGCGTGCTGGAACTCCTCCGGGCCGGCATCCTTCCCGAGGAGGTCCCCGGCGTGCTGCGCCGCGAGGACGACCTCTTCGACCGCCGGCAGCTCGCGATCGTGGACCCGACGGGGCGCAGCGCCACGTGGACGGGGCCCGAGTGCAGCGCGTGGGCGGGCGGCCGGAACGGGCCGGGGTACGCCGTCGTCGGAAACCTCGTGGCGGGACCCGAGGTGGTGGCGGCGATGGAGGCGAGCTGGCTCGGGGCGACGTCGGACTCCTTCCCGCAGCGGCTCCTCGACGCGCTGACGGCCGGCGACCTGGCGGGCGGCGACCGGCGGGGGAGGCAGAGCGCGGCGCTGTACGTGGTGTCGAACGAGGCGGCGGACATCGCGCCGCCCGTGGCCGTGGTGGACCTCCGGGTGGATGACCACGCCGATCCCGTCCCGGAGCTCGACCGGCTGCTCGCGATCTGGCACCGGGAGGTCGCGGCCGAGGACGAACGGACCGGGACCGTGCATCCCGAGGTCAGGACGGTGGGCGAGCTGCGCCGGTAGGCCGTGGCTGTGGTCCCTTCCGCTTCCTCCACATTCGCTTCCTCCCCAAGTGCGTACGCAGGATCGGAACGCCCTTGCCCTGCTCCCCAAGTGCGTACGCAGAACGTTCGGGCGGGTGGTATACCGTCCGCAGAATCGTTCTGCGCACGCTGGATCGTTCTGCGGACGCCCTTGGGGGCCACGTCGAGCCCAAGATGGTCCGCAGGATCGTTCTGCGTGCGCAGGATCGGGAGCACTCCACGGATGAGATCTCAACTGCGGGCGCCGGATCGTTGTGCGTACGCTGTTGGGGCTCCAGCCATGCCCAACAGGGCCCGCCAGACCGTTGTGCGTACGCTGTTGGGGTGGGCGGGCCGGTCAGCGGCGGGGCCGGGGGCCTGAGTGGATCGCGACAGAACAGGTCGGAGTCATCCTCTGCGGAGTTGGCCGGCCAGGGTGTCCTTCAGTGGATCCTTGGCAGGTCCAGGGCGAGGACCAGCTCCAGCGCCCGGTCGACGGCTGCCATGTCCGCCAGCCCGAGGTGCCCCACCAGTCGGCCCAAGCGCTCCACGTCCACGGTGCGCAGTTGTTCCACCAGCACGCACGTCCGTTCCCCTGCGACCTCCACCTCCGGGCGGAAGATCCGCGGCACTGCGGACCGGGAGGTGGGGGCCAGCAGCACCGTGGACAGCGGCAGGTCGTCGGACTGGACGACGACGCCGAGCCGGGGTCCCCGTTGCTCGTGGCCCTGAGCTGATCGCCGCGCCGGCACGGCGTACACGTCACCCCGGGTCAACATCGGCCCATTCCTCCATCGCCTGCCGCAGTGCCTCCCGATCGGCCGGGTCCGCCATGGATCGGAGTGCCTCGGCCCGCATCTGCTCGCGACGACGGAGAGCCACGGCATCCAGCAGGGCCCGGCGCACGGCCTCGGAGGTGCTGGTGCCGTCCGCGGTGAGCTCCTGCAGGGCCTGCTCGGCCTCACCCGAGATGCGTACATTCACGATCCCCATGGTGAGAGTGTACCCCTGTGTCATACAAGTGTCACACGTCCCAGCTGTGGACGGCGGGGCGGCAACGCTCGCCCGCGACGGTTCCAGCCGGCCGCCGGCTCAGTCCTCCACGAAGAACGAGACCGGCCCGGCCACCACCAGCCCCACGTCCTCGCCCTCGGCGGGCAGCGGCCCGAACGTGCGGCTCAGCACCGGCACGGCCGACCCGTCCGGCGCCCGCACCTCGAGCCGGATCGTGGCGTCGTGGCCGAAGAAGGTGGTCCCGGTGACCCGCGCGGGCACGCCTTCCTGGCCGGAACGCGCCGCTCGGCCCGAGCGCACCACGTGGATCTGCTCGGGCCGCACGGACACGAGCCCGCGCCCCTCCAGCACCTGGTCCCCGCGCATGAGTGCGTGCCGGCCCAGCACCGTCCGGGCCACGCCGTCCGCCACCTCCGCCGCCAGCACGACGGCGTCGCCCACGAACCCCGCCACCCCCAGGTCAGCGGGCGCGCGGTAGAGGTGCTCCGGGGCGGCGGCCTGGACCACCCGGCCGTCGCGCACCACGGCCACCACGTCCGCGACGGACAGGGCCTCCTCCTGGTCGTGGGTGACGAGCACGCCGGTGGCCCCGGCCTCGCGCAGCGCCGTGCGCACGTCCTCGCGCACCGCCGAGCGCAGGGCCGCGTCGAGCGCCGAGAACGGCTCGTCCAGCAGCACGACGTCGGGCGCCGGCCCCAGCGCGCGCGCCACCGCCACCCGCTGCTGCTGTCCACCGGAGAGCTCGGACGGCATCCGGCCGCCGAGGCCACCGAGCCCCACCAGCTCGAGGAGCTCGTCCACCCGGCCGCGCCGCCCGGCGAGCCGCCGCGGCACCCCGAACGCCACGTTGTCCGCCACCGTCAGGTGCGGGAACAGCGCGCCCTCCTGCGGGACCACGGTGACCCGCCGCTTCTCCGGCGCGAGCCCACGCGGGCCGTCCACCACCACCCGATCGCCCAGCCGCACCTCGCCGGAGTCGGCGTCCTCGAAGCCGGCGATCACGCGCAGCAGGGTGGTCTTCCCGCACCCGGAGGGCCCGAGCACCGCGGCGAGCGCGCCGGAGGGCACGTCCAGGTCGAGGCCGCGCAGCACCTCGGTGGGCCCGAAGGACTTGCGCAACCCGGTGACGGTCAGTCGCGTCATCGCGCACCTCCTGATGTGCCGACGACGGCCCCCGCGCTGGTCGCGACCGCGTCGCCCGGCCGTCCGGACGCGCCAGCCCCTCGGGTGCCTGGCCCGCCACCGGGCGTTCCCGACCCGCCACCGGGCGTTCCCGGCCCGCCGCCCGGGGCGCGGCCGGCGGCGAGGACGCGGGCGGCGTCGTCGGCGGAGAACTGGGAGAGCAGGAACGTGGGGACGGCGGCGAGCACCACCAGCGCCACGGCGTAGGGGGCGGCCGCGGCGTACGCGCCCACGCCCGTCTCGGTCCAGAGGCGGGTGGCGAGCGTGTCCATCCCGGTGGGGCGCAGCAGCAGCGTGGCGGGCAGCTCCTTCATCGCGGTCAGCATGACGAGCGCGAACCCCGCCGCCACGCCCGGCGCCGCGAGGGGGAGGGTGACGTCGCGGAGGACCTCCAGCGGCCGCCGCCCGAGCGAGCGCGCCACCTCCGCCAGGGCGGGCGGGCTCTGGGCCACGGCGGCACGCACGGACGCCACCGCGATCGGCAGGAACAGCACGGTGTACGCCAGCACGAGCAGCGGGGTGCGCTGGTAGATGGGCTGGGCGAACCGGATCCCGAGGAACACCAGGGCGAGCGCCACCACGATCCCGGGGAGGGCGTGGCCCGCCCACGTGGCGTGCTCGATCCAGCGGGTGCGGCCCCGGTACCGGGCGGCGAGGACACCCACCGGGATCGCGAGCGCCGTGGCGGCGACGGCGCCGAGCAGCGCCACCCAGAGCGTTGCCCCGGCGGCGGGGACGAGCCGGCCCCAGTCCACCCCGGCGGACTGCCCGCGCAGTACCCAGTACCCGAGCACCGCCACGGGGAAGGCGAGGGACACCGCGGCCACGCTGCTGGTGGCGAGCAGTGCCAGCGGCGTGCCGGTGCGGCCCAGGAGCACCGGGCGGGCGCGCCGGGCCGAGCCGGAACCCACGCGGGACTGCTCCGCCCGGCCCCGGGTGCGGGCCTCGGCAACCGTGATGGCCACCGTGATCGCCACGAGCACGAGGGAGAGGACGGCGGCCGGGGTCCGGTCGAAGGACGCCCGGTAGGAGGTGTGGATGACGCGGGTGAAGACGTCGTAGCGCATCAGGGAGGGAGTGCCGAAGTCGCTGAGGGCGTACAGGGCCACGAGGAGGGCGCCGGCCGCCGCGGCCGGCCGCACCTGCCGGGTGGTGACCGTCAGCCACGTCTGCCAGGCGTTCCGCCCGAGCGACCGGGACACCTCCTCCAGCGCCGGGTCCGCCCGGCGCAGCGCGGCCACGACCGGCAGGTACACGTACGGGTAGGTGCAGGCCGTCAGCACGAGGAAGGTGCCCCAGAACCCGGCGATCCTCGGCGCCACCGACACCCACGCGTAGGCCGCCACGAAGCTCGGCATCGCGAGCGGCAGCGCCGCGGCCACCGCCCAGGCCCGCCGTCCCGGCAGGTCCGTGCGGGTGACCAGCCACGCCAGCCCCACGCCGACGACGGCGCTCGCCCCCGTCACCGCCGCCGCCAGCCCGAGGCTCCGGACCACGAGTGCGAGGGTGCGTTCTCGCCACAGGATGTCCGCGATCGCGGGCCAGCCCGCCTCCGCCGTCCGGACGATCAGGTAGGCGAGCGGCAGCAACGCGACCGCAGCGGCCACGAGCGCGGGCACGAGCAGGACCGCCGGGGGCCGGTGGGTCCCGGTCCCGCGGGTGAGCCGTCCGTGCGCGGTGGTCATGTCAGGTGAGCCATCTCAGGTGAGCCATGTCAGGTGAGCCATCTCAGGTGAGCCATGTCAGGTGAGCCATGTCAGGTGAGGCCCACCTCGTCCAGGAGGGCGAGGGTCTCGCCGAGCGAGTCCAGCGAGTTCAGGTCGATGGCGAGGCCGTCCGCCAACGGGGCGAGGTCGTGGGTGGTGGAGGCGACGCCGTCGACCACCGGGTACTCGGCGGTGGTGTCCGCGAAGTACTGCTGGGCCTCGTCCGTCAGGAGGAACTCGACGGCGGCCAGCGCGCTCTCCTCGGCGTCAGAGCCGGCCAGCACGCCGACCCCTGCGACGTTGACAAGGGCACCCGGGTCGTCCGCGCCGAGGAAGTGGATGCGGGCGTCGACGGCGTCCGCGCCCTCCTCGGGCACTCGCGCGTACCAGTAGTAGTGGTTGATGAGGCCGATGGCGACCTGGCCGCCGTCAACGGCGTCGAGGACGGGGTTGTTGCCCTCGTAGGCCTGGGGGTCGAGGGCGGCGAAGGCCTCGAGCCACTCACGGGCGCCGTCCTCGCCGCGGTCCACCCGCAGGGCGGTGACGAAGGTGTGGAAGGAGGCGTTGGTAGGGGCGTAGCCGATGAGGCCGCGGTAGCGCTCGTCGAGGAGGTCGTCGATGGAGGTCATCTCCGCGACCTCCGGGGCCTGTGCCGGGTCGAAGGCGAGCACGCGGGCGCGGGCGGACGTGGCCACCCAGTGGCCCTCGGCGTCGCGGAAGCGGGGCTGGACGCGGTCGAGGAGATCGGTCGGCAGTTCGGTGAGCCGGCCCGCGTTGGCGAGCGCGCCGAGCGCCCCGGCGTCCTGGGAGAGGAAGAGGTCCGCGTCGGTGCGATCGCCCTCCTCCAGCAGCTGGGCCGAGAGCTCGGAGGAGCCGGCATAGCGGACCTCGACACTGGTGCCGACCGCGGCCTCCAGCTCGTCCAGCAGCGGGGCGACCAGGTTCTCGTTCCGCCCCGAGTAGACCGTGAGCGTGGTCTCGGAGCCCGGGTCTGCTGCGCCGGCGGTTTCCGGGCTGGCGGTGCCGGAGTCGGTGGCGCCGGTGCTGGTGCAGCCGGCGAGGGCTGCGGCGAGGCCGGCGACGACGAGGGCACGGACGGGGGTCAGGCGAGGGGTCATGGTGTCCTTGGGTCATGTCGTGGGCGGGGGCGCCGCGAGGTCAGGTAAGGCAAACCTAACTTCGCGCCAACCAATTACGCAACACACCCGTTGCGTATATGGACAGCCCGCCGCACCCGGGTGACCTGCGGGGATGGTCGCGCGTGCCAACCCTCCTACGGTTCTTGGCGCGGGTGGCGACGCGGCGCCTGGGTCCTGCCTCCCCCAGCGGAGGCCGTGGCGGACTGGCGGACGGACGAGGTCTTCGTCCACACCACCACACCAAGGGACTCATACGGCCACTGTTCTGAGTTCGACTCCGCCCGGTGTAGAGCCCCTGCCTCTCGCCGGGGCGCGGATCCGGGCTCAGAGTGGTCCGCCCCGGACCGGGCATGGTCCGGCTGCGTCAGCGCGGAGGTGCGCCCACTGCCCCCTTGGGCGCCCGACGACGTCGCAGCTCGGCCTCCGCTCGCTCCAGCCCGCCGTGCTCCAACCCCGCCAGCGACGACGTCCCCCGCCACACCACGCGCCCGCGCCGCCGGACCTCGGCCCGCAGGCTGCCGCCCAAGTGCTCGATCGCTCCCGCGGTGTTGCGGTGCTCGTGCGGCAGCGGCACGGGCAGCACGTGGGCCGCCCGCAGCGGCGCGGACGCGTCCACCTCGATCTCCCAGCCGTGCCCGCGGCCGCGCAGGTGCCACTCGGTGTCGCTGACGTGGGCCTCCACCGGCGAGGCCACCGGGTTGCCGAGGCGCACCACGGTACCGTCGGGCAGTCGCACCACCAGCCCGGTCACCTCGGTGCGAAGCGGACCCGCGTGCACCTGGCCGCCGGCGAACGCGACGCACGCGGCGTCGTCGTCGAAGGCCTGGGCCTGTCCCCACCACCACGAGTCGGGGAACCCGCCCTTGCCCCAGTTCTTCTCGCCGTAGACTTGGGCGTCCGCGAACTCCCACTCCTGGCCGTCGACGACGGCGCGCCCGCTGGCACGCCCGCCCAGCAACCACGGGTGCCAGTACTGGTTGAGGCCGGGGACGGCGTGGAAGATGCTCGACCCGCCCCAGCGGCGCATCGGCCAGAGCACGGGATCCTCGATCGTGGCGTCGAGGGAGCCGCCGTCGAGGCGGACGTGCAGGGAACGGTGGTCGCCGTGGAACGCCCGGCCCGCGCGGGCGCCGAGCCGGTGCGGGTGGGCCTCGGCGCCGTCGTGCGCGGCAACGGCGAGAAAGCGCTGGGGGTGGGTGGCCAGTCCGAGCGTGGCCCACGGCCCGCGCGGGCCGCGGTTGACGCCGATGAGGGCAATCGCCACGCGACCCGAGGCCGTGTCCGTGATGCGCCAGAAGTAGCCCTCCATGGCCACGCCGTGGGCGGCGAGGGGGTTGCCGAAGGGGAGGTCGGCGCCCGAGGTGCGATAGGTGCGGAGCAGGTCCATTGGGTGAGGGTATGCGCCGGGCGGGTGGGCGCGCGACCGTGGGTGGTGCCCCGTGGCCTCGTGGAGGCTCCGTCGTGTGAGGGAGGGGTGGGTCTGGGTCGTCCCTCGCCCCAGGGAGGCTCCGTCGTGTGAGGGAGGGGTGGGTCCGGGTGGTCTCTCGCCCCAGGGAGGCTCCGTCGTGTGAGGGGAGGGGCGGGTCCGGCTGGCCCCGCTCGCCCTCACGGAAATTCCGTGGCCCCGCCACGGCTGGCGCTGCCACACTGTCGCCGAAGGAGATTCCCATGAACGTCGAGATCCACAAGATCCCCCT
>RZYE01000419.1 GCA_009930425.1 Actinomycetota bacterium
CCACCTGCTCGAGCTCACGGCGAGCGGGCGCCTCGAGCCCCTCACCGAGGTCCTCGGCGGGCTGGGCGCGCTTCCGGAGGCGCACCGCCGGATCGACACTGGGCACAAGGTCGGCAACATCGTGGTCCTGCCAGGAGCGCCGGACTGACTGCGCCCGGGTGGCGGGCGGCTCCGGTGGCTAGGCTCATATGGTGGTATCCCTTCACTCGCTGGCCCTGACCCTCGACCACGTCCTCGACCGCACCGTCCTGCCCGGGTTCTCGGCACTGGGCCACGCGGTGCGTCGCCGGCTCCCCAGCTGGCCGGCAGATCCGGTCCCCGATGCTCTCGTGGGCGCCCATGTGGCCGTGACGGGCGCCACCTCGGGCCTCGGTCACGCGACTGCGCGGCAGCTCAGCGAGCTCGGTGCGCATGTGCACCTCATCGTGCGCGACGCCGGCAAGGCCGAGGCGGTGGCCGCGGACCTGGTGGGACCGTCGTCGACCTGGATCTGTGACCTGTCCAACCTCGACAGTGTCCAGCGCTGCGCCCACGAGATGATCGCCGCCGCACCATCACTCGCCGGCCTGGTCCACAACGCCGGCGCCTTGCCATCCGAGCGCACGGAGTCGGCCCAGGGCCACGAGATCACGATGGCTCTCCACGTCCTCGGGCCGGTGCTGTTGACCGAGCTGCTCCAACCGCTGTTGGCCGAACAGCGGGCGCGGGTCGTGTTCGTCACCTCGGGCGGCATGTACGCCCAGCCGCTGCCGGTCAAAGACCCGGACTACACCACCGGGGAGTACTCGGGGGCCACGGCCTACGCCCGGAGCAAGCGGACCCAGGTGGAGCTGCTGGGGATCCTTGCCGAGCGGTGGGCGGGCCTGCGGGTGTACGCGATGCACCCCGGCTGGGCCGCGACTCCCGGAGTGACGGAGTCGATCCCGACGTTCAACAGGCTCATGGGCCCGATCCTGCGGGACCCGGACGTCGGCGCGGACACCACCACCTGGCTCCTCGCGGCAGTCCCGGCCCCGCCCGACGGGGGACTGTGGATGGACCGGCGCCAGCGGCCCACCACGATCCTCGGGCGCAACGCCCCCACAGAGGAGCAGCGGCAGCGGATGTGGGAGTGGGTGGCCCAGTCGGCCGGGGTCGGCTGAACTCGCACCCCGGGGTGCGGGGCGGCTCAACATCTGCCCAGAGGTCCCAGAAATCGCCACGATCGCCCCTCTACGATTCCCACACCAGCGACGATGTGGAGGATCCCGATGGAGGGCGTGCAGCTTCTTGACCTCGAGGGCCGCGAACGAATCACCGTGACTGTCAACGGGCACGAGATGCAGGTCTACGAGGGACTCACCGTGCTGCAGGCACTCCTGCAGGAGGGCCTCCACATCCCACACCTGTGCTATGACATCCGGCTCCCGCGCTCGAACGGCAACTGCGGCCTCTGCATGGTGGAGGTGGGGGACACCAAGCGGGACGTGAAGGCATGCCAGACCCCCATGCTCCCGGGCATGGTGATCACCACCAACTCGCAGCGGCTGGAGGATTACCGCAAGGTGCGCCTCGAGCAGCTCCTGTCCGACCACAACGCCGACTGCGTGGCGCCGTGCGTCCAGACCTGCCCGGCCAACATCGAGATCCAGCGGTACCTCGGGGCAGTCGCGGACGGGAACTACGAGGCCGCGGTGCGGGTCATCAAGGAGCGCAACCCGTTCCCGGTGGTCTGTGGCCGGGTCTGCCC
>RZYE01000420.1 GCA_009930425.1 Actinomycetota bacterium
GACCCGGTGACCGGCACCCGCTCACAAGGCGCTACCCGGTCACCGGAACCCTGCTACCAGCAACCCGGACTACCGCTACCGACTGGAGCTATGCGCCATCTCACCCTTGGTTGAGTCAGACGAAGAGTGAGCAACTCCACGCGCAAGATCAAGAGCGCTGTAACCCTACTCCGCCCTTGTGCGGAGGAGTTCCTCGAGGGTGAAACTCGATCCGTAGTCGATTCGATTCGTGATTGTGCGCGGTAGGGGAGCCAATACGCTTCGGGTGGGCTTGGCGTTTGCCGGCCCTATCCACAAGCTCAGGGGGTTTCAGTGAGGGCAATAGACAACACTCGTCGTCGCTTGGGTTCGGCGCTAGCGGCTGCTTTCATGGTTCTCGCGGTAGGGCTCGTCGGTGTCGCTCCGGCAAGCGCTGCAACCGTGAGCGGATGCGCTCAAGGGTGGTCCGAGTATCGCGGAACATGCATCTGGGTTGACACCGGAAGTAAGAACTACACGTCCAAGACGCAGTACGTCAGTCAGATCACCGTCGCCGCTCCGCGGGGGGCGACGGCGAGCAAGATGGAGGCGTGGGCTGGGAACGGACCAACCGGAGTTGCCTGGTACAGGTCCACAAGCAGCGCCACCTACATCACGTGGAGGATAGACAAGTGGATCAAGACCGGGTCGGGAATCTGCGGAGCGTACACCTATCCCGGGACAACCACACGTTCCATCGCGTGCATTTCGATTAAGGTCTAGCGAGTCGGGGTTCGTGGTGGATGACCTAAGTTGGAGCATTCACCACGAACCTCGCTGCTTTTAGTGCCCCATTACTCGGTCGAGAAGAGCGTTGAAGGCGGTCGCGTGTAGGGCAGGGGGTCTCCGGGGTCGCAGGTGTCTTGTGAGGCCCCGAATGGGCCCGAGGCGCTCATGAGGATCCCCATGTGGTAGTCGGCGGTGTCGCGGAGCCAGGTGGCCATGCCGGTGGCGGGGTCGAGGCGGGCTTGTTCCCAAGAGCGCCACATGGCGTCGAGACGGAGGACGGCCTCGGGGTGGCGCCACCAGTCGGCGGCCCAGAAGGTGGTGCGGGCGTTGATGGGGCGGCGGTAGACGGGGCGGAGGAAGTTGCGGAAGAACTCGTCGACGTTGGTGTAGTAGGTCGTGGGCTCGGCAGTCGCGTCGTGGGGCTGTTCGTCGTCGAGGTCGGCCCACGCTCCGGGTTCACTCACGACGGCCACTCCCCGACCGACGTCGGCGCAGCAGCCCGCTCGTCAACTGGCTGAGCGTGCTGGGGGTCGTGGCTGGCGATCGACGACCGCACCCGCTCGGCGTGGGGGCTGGTCATCCAGGGTTGGGTGCGGATGAGCGTGGGTCGGGTGCCGGAGGCGAAGACGATGGCGCGGCCGCGTGGGAGGGCGGCCAGTGCGTCGACGTCGAGGATGTTCTCCCGGTTCAGGTGCCGGGAGACGGACCGGCCGCCGCGGCCGGCGCCGGTGGTGGCGGAGGAGCGTTCGACGTCGTACTGGCCGATCATCTTCGACAGGTCCTCCAGGAAGGGGACTTCGGAGACTCCGCCGCCGTAGACCTTGACGTTGGACGCCGACCAGAGTTTCTTCATGCCGGCCTCACCCCACACGTCGGCGCCTTGGGACCAGGACTGCAGGATGGTCATGAGGATGATGCCGCGGGAGCCGTAGTGGGAGTACAGGTTGGGCAGGTCCCGCCACCGGCACACGTTGGC
>RZYE01000421.1 GCA_009930425.1 Actinomycetota bacterium
CTGACCTGCGATGATGCCGAATCGCGACAGACACGTATTGGATCCTCGCGTTTTGCTTGACCAATCTTTGAACTTTGGCTTTACGATGTGGCTGTGACCAATGTGCTGCTCGTTGAGGATGACCCGGCAATCGCCGAACCGCTGGCCCGCGCCCTGACAAGGGAGGGTTACTCCGTCCGTCCGCACGGCACCGGTCTCGGGGCGCTGGACGACATGGCCGAGGTGGACCTCGTGATCCTCGACCTCGGCCTGCCGGACATCGACGGACTGGACGTCGCCCGCCGGATCCGGGGCCAGGGGCTGAAGGTGCCCATCCTCGTGCTCACCGCACGGGCCGACGAGGTGGACCTCGTCGTCGGCCTCGACGCCGGGGCCGACGACTACGTCACCAAGCCGTTCCGGCTCGCCGAGCTGCTCGCCCGCGTGCGGGCCCTGCTGCGGCGGGTGGGCAGCGACCTCACGGACGAGGACGAGCTCGTGGCCCAGGACGTCCGGGTGGACGTGGGCGCGCACCGCGCCTTCCAGGGCAAGCGGGAGCTGCAGCTCACCGCCAAGGAGTTCGAGCTCCTGCGCGTGCTGCTGCGGGACGCCGGCAGCGTGGTGGGCCGCGAGGCCCTGATGCGGGAGGTGTGGGGCTCGGACCCGCACGGGTCCACCAAGACCCTCGACATGCACGTCTCGTGGCTGCGCCGCAAGCTCGGGGATGACGCGAACGACCCGCACTACATCACCACCGTGCGCGGCATGGGCTTCCGTTTCGAGACAGCCCAGGGCTGATGCGCCGGCGCACGGTCCAGATGGCCGTCGTCGCGGTCACGGTGGCCCTGCTGCTCGTCGGCGTGCCGCTCGCGGTGCTCGGCTCGATGATGGTGTGGGAGAGCGCCCACACCGCCCTGGACTCGCGCACCCAGTTCCTCGCGCGCGCCGTCGAGCGCCGGCTCGTCAACGAGGAGCAGATCGACGAGGCCATGCTCACCCCGTGGATCGGCGGTGAGGTGAACCCGGAGGCCCGGATCATCGTGCAGCCCCCCGAGGGGGAGCGGGTGGAGACCGGGGACCTCGGCACCGGGCGGGTGCTGCGCTCGGCGGAGACCACCGCCTCCGGGGCGCGCGTGATCATGGAGATCCGGGTGTGGGACGTGATCGTCCAGGTGGGCCAGCTGATCTTCCTGGTGGGTGTGGCTGCCGCCGTGGCCTTCGTGGTGGCCGTGCTCGTGGCCATGCGGATCTCCCGGCGCATCGCCGCCCCGCTCATCTACCTGGCCGCCGCCGCCGAGCAGGTGGGCTCCGGCCAGGCCCGGCCCCGGGTGCGCCCCTCCGGCATCGAGGAGATCGACCTCGTCCAGGACGAGCTGGTGCGCACCGCCGAGCGCATGGCGGGCCGGCTCGCGGCGGAACGGCAGTTCGCCGCGGACGCCTCCCACCAGCTCCGCACCCCGCTCACCGCCCTGTCCATGCGGCTCGAGGAGATCGAGTACCTCGCGGATTCCGAGGAGGTCAAGGAGGAGGCGCAGGCGTGCCTCCAGCAGATCGAGCGGCTCACCGGCGTGGTCGACGACCTGCTGAAGACCTCCCGCAACGCCGCCGGTGGCACCACGGAGGCCCTCCACCTCGACGACGTGTTCGAGCAGCAGGAGGAGGAGTGGGCGGAGCAGTTCGCCCGGGCGGGCCGCACGCTGGAGTTCTCCGACGACGCCGGGCGGGTGGCGCTCGCCAGCCCCGG
>RZYE01000422.1 GCA_009930425.1 Actinomycetota bacterium
GCCTGGTGGGCGCGGGTGAAGTTCCCGATGCCCAGGTGGACCATCTTGACGGGGGCGGCGGGACGGCCGAAGCCGTCGCGGGAGAGGCGTGGGCTCATTTGACTCGGAACGCTTTCTTCGGGTTGGTGACGACGAGGTCGTAGGCGGTGTCCAGGGCCTCGTCCATGGTCAGCCGGTGGTCGCCGACGAGGGCGGCCAGGTACGCGGAGTCCACGCGGCGGGCCATGTCGTGGCGGGCCGGGATGGACAGGAGGGCGCGGGTGTCGTCGATCATGCCCGAGGTCTTGCCGAAGCCGCAGGACTCGGTGACGGCCCGGCGGTACCGCATGACGGCGTCGGGGGCGTCGATGAACCACCACGGTGCGCCGACGTACACGCTCGGGTAGAAGCTGGCCATCGGGCCGAGCTCGCGGGAGTAGACCGCCTCGTCCATCGTGAAGACCACGAGCTGGAAGTTCGGGTTGGTGCCGAAGGCGTTCAGCATGGGCTTCAGCGCGTTCACGAACTCCACGTGGATGGGGAAGTCGCAGCCCACGTCGGCGCCGAACTCCTGGAAGGTGGGCTCGTGGTGGTTGCGGGCCACGGCCGGGTGGATGGTCATGACGAGTCCGTCCTCGGAGGCCATGCGGGCCTGCTCGAACACGAAGTCGCGGCGCAGCCGGACGGCGTCGGCGGCGGAGATGCTGCCGGCGCGGGCGGCGGCGTACAGGCGCTCGGCCTCGACGGCGGAGAGCTTCTCGGCGCCCGCGTCCGCGTGGGAGTGGTCGGTCGAGATCGCGCCGTTCTCCTTGAAGTACGCGCGACGGTTCTCCATGGCGGCGATGTAGCCCTTGTAGGAGGTGGTGTCGACGCCGGAGACCTCGCCGAGCCGGTCGACGTCCGTGTTCCACGTGGGCTTCAGCGGCTCGAGGTACTTGTCCGGGCGGAAGGTCGGGACAACGGCGCGGCTCCACTCGTCGCTGGTGGCGATGGCCTTGTGGTGGGCGAGGTCGTCGACCGGGTCGTCCGTGGTGGCGATGAACTCGATCCGGAAGCGGTCGAACAGCTCGCGCGGCCGGAACTCGTCCGTCTTCAGGGCGGCGTCGATGCGGTCGTAGATCTCGTCCGCGGTCTGCTCGGAGGGAACCAGGTCGATCCCGAACACGTCGGCGAGCTCGGACTCGAACCAGAACTTCATCGGGGTGCCGCGGTAGACCCTCCAGTTGGAGCAGAAGATGCGGAAGGCGTTCCGTGCCTGCTCGTCGGAGAAGTCCTCCTGTCCGACTCCCATGTCGGCGAGGTCCACGCCCACCGCGTGCAGCATGCGGTTGATGTAGTGGTCCGGGGTGAGCAGCAGGTGGGTGGGGTTCTTGAAGTTCGGGTTCTCGGAGAACCACTGCGGAGGCACGTGACCGTGCGGCGAGATGATCGGCAGGTCCTTCACCGACTGGTAGAGCTCGCGGGCGATCTCACGCAGGGCGGGTTCGGAGGGCAGCAGCCGGTCGGGATTGACGTTGAGCTTCATTGCGTTGGTCATGGGCCCAGCCTAGGAGCGCACCCCCGCCGGGTCTGCAAGTTGCCAACCGGATTCCAAGTTGCCAATGTTGCGGTTCGCCCTTGCCGCGGCCGGTTCCCGGGTGAACAGTTGACCCATGACCGATGCACTGAAGCAGCTCGAAGAACTCGCGGCCGGGTCGATGACGATCGGTGGCCCCGAGGGCGTCCTCACGCAGCAGGAGATCC
>RZYE01000077.1 GCA_009930425.1 Actinomycetota bacterium
TCGCGCCGGCCTCGGCAGCCGAAGCGGTGATGCGGTCGAGGTCCGCGGTCCCGGCGAGGGAGGCTTCGTCGATGATGACGAGTTGGCCGGGGTGGAAGGACCACCGGTCAAGGTCGTGGGTGAGGCGTTGGATGTGGGTGGCGATCTCCCGCGCCGCCTCCCGCGACGCGGCGCGTGGCAGGGCGGCTTTCGCGCGGGTCAAGCGCTGGTGGCGGTCGGGGGCGGCGTCGTGTTCGACGAGCCACTTGGTGGTGTTCTCTGCCGGGACCCCGAGGCTGTTGCCGAGGACCTCGGCGGCCGCGGCGGACGGGGCGAGGCCGATGACGGAGCCGGGGCCGTGGGCGGCCTCCCACGTCGCCCGGAGTGCGGCCAGGGTGTGGGTCTTCCCGGCTCCAGCGGGGCCGACGAGGACGTCGAGGAGACGCCCGGACCGGGCGATCTTGCGGACGGCGGCGGCCTGGTCGTCGAACAGCCCGGTGTAGGTCAGGTGCTCCGGCTCCACGGTGGGGCCGGAGGTGTCCCGGCCAGTGTTAAGGACGCGGTTCTCGGCGTCGAGGGTGGCCTGCGCGGTGTACAACTCCCCCCGGTGCGGACGCAAAGCCGACGACCCGTCCGACCGTTGCAGCCCGGTCGGGGTGGCTGCGGCCTCGGGTGGGGTGAGCAGCACGGAGCGGGCCTGGACCGCGGCGACGACGGCAGCCACCGCGTCGTCGCGTGCGGCCGGGGTGGGGAAGCGGTGGGCTTTGAGGGCGCGGGAGGCTTCGGCGTCGATGTTCCACGCCGACCAGGTCGCCCGCTTGCGGGACAGGACGGCGAGCACCATGGTGGCGGCGTCGTCGCCCAGTTGGGACGGCGCCGCCGGCGCTGCGGGCAGAGGCTCCCGCTGTGTGGTGAGGGCTCGCTGCAACCATTCCTGGGGGTCGGTGCCGAGGACGGTGGTGGCGCGGTGGCGCCACTCCTCGGTGAGCTCCTGCAGGGAGTGGACTTCCTTGGCCTCGCGGGTGGCGAGGGTGGCCTGCTGCCGCAACCGGATGACCGTGGTCGCATCCGGGAGGCGACCGTGGTCGCTCTGGTACTTCTCGATGAGCCGGCCGACCTCGACGTCGATCGCCGCGGCCCGCCGGGAGAACAACTCGAGGAGTTGCTGGGGGACGGCGGTCAGTTCGAAGGCGGGGTTGCGGCGGGGACCGCGTTGCCGGTACTCCCAGGTCAGGTTGAGGCGGGTGGTGAGGTGGTCGGCGAGCAGGGTGTCGTAGCGTTCCGACATCGCCACCACCGCCCGGTGCAGGGCGCGGGAGTCGAGGGTGCGCCACCGCCCGTCCGGGCCCTGGGCCCGGTTGGCGATCACGACGTGGGTGTGCAGGTTCGGGTCGTTCTCCCGCGAGTCCCAGTGATCGAAGGCTGCGGCGATCACCCCGGCGACATCGACCTGGGCGGTGCCGTTGGTGCCGATCCGGGTGCGGGCCACGTCCCGCTCGATCAGGGTGAGGACGTCGGCGATCGCGCGGCGGTGGCACTCATAGATGGCCTCCCGGGTGGGGTCATCGCCCAGGGCCCACAGCACGGACACCGACTTCGGGGCGGTGAAGGTGCAGTCGAACCCGGCGACCGGGCGACGCCGGTCCCCCGGCCCGGTGTAGACGTGCGGGGACTGCCCGAGCGGCGTGCCGGTGGTGGGGTCCTCCCCGTTGGCGAACAGCCGCTCCATCTGCACCGGGGTCACGAACGACTCGTGGGTGAGGCCGTCGCCGTTGTGGAGGCCGGTGAGGCCGGCACCCAACCACGTGCCCGGTGGGGTGCCGTGCGCGGCGTAGTACCGCGTCATCGGGCTGGTGCCGGGGCGGCCGTGATCGGTGGTCACCGAGTCCAGGAGGTAGGTGTAGGACTCCCCCGCATACCGCACACACATCGACATCACCGGGTGCCACCACCTTGGTGGCGCGCCTGCCACGCGCGCCAGCGGCACGTGGCCGAGCAGTACAAGGCGTCCCGGCGCATGCCGCCCGGGAGAGGGCGGTGGCAGACGGCGCAGCGGCGGGCGGTGGTCCGCCAGTGGTGGGCCTGGCAGGTCCGGGAGCAGAAGCGGGCGTCACGGCGTCGGGGGTGGAACACGACTCCGCAGGCCTCGCACACGGCGGCCACGCGGCCGCCTCTTGCGCGGGGTGTGGCGGCCGCACCCCAGTCCTGGGCCGGCCACTGACGGCGGCGATGCTCACTGCTTCCCACGCTGGAGGGAGGTCAGCGGGTGCGCACGCCGCCAACGGATCGCCCCTCACATGCCAGATGAGTGGACCTGATAGGTTGCGCGGCGACGCGCATCCTAAATAGGCCGAGGATGGGTTGGCCGCTCTCGATCGGATGGACGGATGCGCAGGGTGACCCAGCGCAGCGGGTCGAGGCCATCGGCTGTGACGTCGTCACTTGTGAAGTTGTCTGATGTGAAAGAGACTGCGGCAGAAGCGCCGGCAACTTCCATGAAGTGAACGCGGCAGGCGGGCACTCCGACTTCGCGGCGGGCGCGCCGAGAGGACCCCACGCTAGCGAAGACCCGGCGGTCGGCCCGGCAGAGGGCCTGGGCGGACAACGCACATCTCGATCTACTGGCCGGTGCTCCGCATGAGAGCAGCGCGACCGACGTCAACACCCGCGATCACGACGCACCACACCGCGCAGACCGGAGTAGAAGCGGCGGGGCCCTACTCGATTGGGATCTCGGTTGGAATGTGAAGAACGTTTGCGACCGGGGTGTAGAGGTCAACGTCCGTGGTGTCCGTCTTCAAGGAAACAACCAGCGAATAGCGCACCGGTTGGTCGACGCGATCGCGGTTCTTGTTGTTCTTCCACCAACCGCCAACCGGGAAGACGGCGAGTTTCCCGGTCTGAGCGAGTTCAACGCCCGACGTGTCCCACATGTCCTGATGGAGAGATCCAAGGTTTCGCTGATTCGCGCCAACTAGCCACTTCACCTGTCCACCGGCCGGACGTCCACCCAACTCCTCGGTTCGGGCATCTCGATTTACCCGCTGAACAAACTGCCCCTCAGTCTCCAAAGGGCCCTGCAAGTCGAACCGAAGCCCGTGCGAGGGATAGCTATACCGCTGACGCCAGCCGCGCCTGGAGGCGGTCGGCTCGACGAAGTAGGAGAGAGTCACCCGGAGGGTCACCGAAGCCGCGCCGAGGTCTTGCAGGACATCGCGGGGCCAAGGCAGATCGTGGAGACGGAACGACGGAACCTTGAAGTCTTCCCCACTGAACGGAGTGAACTCGTCCTGCACGACAAGGGTGACGGACTGCTCGGAGGAGAAGAGCACGCGTCTTTCGGTTGGCACGCCCCAGCCGTATCGCCGAAGAAGCAACTGCTGCTCCTGGAGACTCTTCCGGCGCGCGGCATCCAGCGCCATGCGCATAGCCGGCGTCCACTCCGCGGCATGCACGAGTAGCGCGCGAACAGTCTCGGGCCAGTACTCGGGATATGTGGCCATGGCCAAAGCCGCGAGCCGTGCGGCCTGTGCCGTCGCAACGCTCGTGGCGTTCGCGGATGAAAGCGCCTCGTCACTTGCGTGGCCTGTGGTGCGTAACGAAAGCACGGGATGATTCGGTTCAAAGAACGAGCCGCCGTCGTGTAGGACGTTGCCGCCCTCCATCACAATGTCAGGCTTGATCGGCCACGGCCGTGGGCCGAACAGCAGAGAGGTGCGACTGTGTGGCGACAGTTCACCCTCCGGAGCGAGGGCTACCCACCCTGCGTAGGCCGGATCCGACGGGGGCGTGGTGAGTTCGGTGTATGCCCCCACAGTTAGAGCGTTCCATGCCTGCCCCGGATCTCGCACTGGGGACGTGTCGGACTCATCGAGGTGATTGGCGACGAACGTACTGACGTTGCCGGCTGACACGACGATCAAGCGAGCGGCGCTGGCGTCAGGCGGTGCGAGCAACTCCAGTTCGTCGCCGTCTCGGACGATGCTCGCGCCAACCGCGAGAGCATCTACGGTTGCTGACCACAGAGTCGGCTGGCCAGGATTCGTCGGAGTATCGCTGGTAGTGCTGACGGGCATACAGAACGTGCGTCGCCGAACCGAGGTGATCTCGGGGAGGGATACCGCTTGTGCGGTGACATCGCCATACGCCAGTGGGTTGTGGGGCCTCTCCGAACCGGTCGGAAGGATGCGCACCGATTCAAGCCGGTGCCGGAGTAGAACCTGATTGCTGCCGACCAACTGCTGATCAACATCGCCCAAGAGCGCGACTCCGGCCATTTTGGTGCCATGGCCTTCCTGATCGAAGCCACTGGTGCCGATAACGGTGTGCAGATCCTGCGGCGACAGCGAGCCTTCAAGAAGGCTATGCGTTCTCGCAACCCCAGTATCGAGGTGACACACAGCGGGCTGGTGCACCTCGGCTGGTTCCAACCGTTTCGCAAGGTCGTCAACGTACTCGGCTTGCTCCTCCTGGGAAAGGTCTTCGATCGAGTCGACGAACTCAGGTCGCCGGATCTCAGCGACTGGAACTGCGGTGAAGGGCAAGATCGCGAGTTGTGCCCATGTCGCCTCGACCCACATGACGTCGCGGTCGACCAGCCGGAGCACTCGTTCCGAAACGCTCAGTCCCGACGACTCTGCAAAGCGCCTGAGGAGCATCGGGCCGTCGCCGCTCGGCCTAAGCCAGATCTCCCACCACTCTTTCGTGCCCTCCGGCGGGTGTCCGTCGGACTGCCACAGATCAAGCAGGATGGTTGAACGGATTCGACCGATGTTGGCGACGAGTTCGTTGTTTCGCGGGTTCCCGGCAGGAGACGACTTGGTGAGGTAGTCCTCGAAGAGGCCGAGGAACTCCGGTCGGTACTGATCACTCACCCAGACAGTTGCTCGCTCGGGTGCCCCGCCGTCGGGCCGGGCCGGCAACACGGAGAGCAGCAGCCACTTCGGCCGCCTAACCCTGTGGCTAGAGAGTTGCTGAAGCGTGTCGAGCTTCAGCGGGTAGATTGGGTCGTCGCCCTCCAGGGTGATGATTGTGCCCAGCGCGCGAAGCTCGTCATCCGTCAAGTGCTCTTCGCGGACGTCGTCACCGCTGGCGAACGTCGATTGCAGTTCGTCGATACGGGCACGACCGTGCCCAGCGCGATCTTCCACGGGCCGGATACGGGCGTTTCCTCCGCCACGGCGACGGAACTCCTCGTTGGCCGAACGATCTTCTACAAGGAGGTGGCTAAGGTGATCGTGACCATCAGCCACGGGCGGCCGCCTGCCGTGACCTGAGGGCGAGTCGGATGTCGTCTGCCGTCACGTGGGTACCTCCGCCAAGGATGACGCTCTTCGCGGCAGACTCCGCGGCACGTACAAGGTCAGCGTGCGAGAGGCCCTTCATGTCGTCAGCCAGTGTTGCCCAGCGCACGCCCCTTGCGAGCGATCCGAGCCGCCCGCGCATGACGGCCGCGCCTTGCTCGGCGTCCGGAAGGGCGTATTCGAGGACCGTGTCGAAGCGCCTGAAGAGAGCCCTGTCCAAAATCGACCGGTGGTTCGTGGCGGCGACGATGAGGCTCTCGCTCGAACTGTTCTCCAGGAAGACAAGGAACGAGTTGAGGATGCGTCGGGCTTCGCCGACGTCGTTTCCCGCCCTGTCGCCGCCAAGCGCGTCGAACTCATCGAACAGGTAGACGCCCCGCTGACCCTCCGCTGCCTCGAAGATGACTCGAAGCTTGCTTGCCGTTTCGCCCATGAACTTGCTCATGAGGCTGTCGAGCCGAATCGTCAGGAGAGGGAGCGATAGTTCGTGGGCGAGCACGGCTGCGGTCATTGTCTTGCCCGTGCCCGGTGGCCCCTCGAACAGAAGGCGGTGGGCAGGTTCAAAGCCGTGGTCCATGAGACTCTTCCGCTGCCGCTGTTCGCTCAAGATGCGGCGGACCTGCGCGTTGAGCTCGTCAGGAAGGACGAGTTGCTTCAGTCCAACTGTCGGATTTGTGGCAATGACGAGTTCGGAGAGATCCCCACGTGGCTGCGCAATTGAGATGACCTTCTTGGGCCGTTCCGTGCGCGAACTCTCAACCGCGGCCTTCAGATCTTCCGCGAGGCGGTGGTGGCCTTGACGCGCTGCTTGCGCGGCAACTTGGAGCGCCACCGAGTAGAACGCGTCATCGTCGCCACTTGCGTGGCTACGCACAAGCGCCTTGACGTGCTCTCCCGAGCCAGCCATGATTCACCTCCGATCGCACATCGCACCTGTTTTGAGTCTAAGGGTCGCGCCCGTCACGACCTCGCCGACTCCCCGCTTCGCCGCTTCGCGGAGTTCGGGGCGGCCGGAGCCGAGTGCGGTCGACCATTCAGCCCTCTTCAGTATGGCGCGCTGGCCAGGCGATGTTAGGCGGGCGGGACTGGCGAGCGGCGCCCCCTGCAGATGTCCGGAACACGCTGGGGTGCCGCTCTATGGTTGTCGGGTGCGCGATCTGACCCACAGCGAGGCCGCCCGTGACGAGGCCGCGCGCCTGCTGGGCACGTCGTCGAACCGGTGGGATCACGTGGCCGGGGTTGCCGCGGCGGCGCGCGCCGTCGTCGACGTCGTTCCGCCCGAGGACGCCGAGCTCCTCGTGGCAGCCGCATGGCTGCACGACATCGGCTACTCCCCCGCGATCGCCGACACGGGGTTCCACCCGCTCGACGGGGCCCGCCACCTCCGCTCGCTCGGGGCCCCGCCGCGCCTGTGTAGTTTGGTCGCGCATCACTCCGCCGCGGTTGTTGAGGCGAAGGTGCGGCACATGCGCGCGATGTTGCTGGCAGAGTTCCCGCCGGAGGAGTCGATCGTCGCCGACGCGCTGACGTTCGCAGACATGACCACCAGCCCCACCGGACAACCGGTCACGGTGGAGGAGCGGCTCGCGGAGATCCTCGAGCGCTACCCGCCAACGGATCCGGTGCACCGGGCCATCAGCGAGTCGTCCGAGCAACTGCGCGCCGCCGTCGCCCGCGTCGAAGCGCGGCTCGGGGCTCATCAGCCGAGGTAGGGCTCGTCGCGGCCCTCGAAGAAGTGGTCGATGCGCTTGCGCATCGACGGGTGGATCCGCAGGGCGTCGAGCTCATCCCTTGCGACCCAGCGCAGCTCGAGGCTCTCGGAGTCCTTCTGCAGCTCCCCGCCGAGAAGCCGGCAGCGGAAGGACAGGGTGAACTGTTGGCGGACCTCGCCGTCGGTGTAGGCGATGATGTGCCGCGGATCGGTGTACAGACCCACCAAGCCAACCACCTTGACGTCCAGTCCGGTCTCCTCCTTCACCTCCCGCACCACGGTCTGCACGATGGATTCGCCGTAGTCGTGGGTGCCGCCGGGCAGCGCCCACAGGTCGTTGTCCACCCGATGCTCGAGCAGGATGCGGCCCTGATCGTCGGTCACGCACCCCACCGCGGCGGGAACGATGCTGTTCGGGGTGGGGGCGTCCGGGTCGTCGTAGTAGTCCGTGCGTGCCATCTCTCTCACCTGATCTCTCGTGCCTGGTCCCACACTCGTTCGTAGCTGCGAGCGTAGTGCTCGAACAGCCGCCCGCCGGGGGCCCGGTGCAGGTGCAGCACCGGGGAGTGCGCCGCCGGCGCACCATAGACGTGGGTATTGGCGAGCATGACGTCATCGGCCCGGTACAGCGAGGCGTACAGCGTGGTGCCGTGCAACCGGACCTCGACGCCGTCGTGGCCGAGTAGCGGGGCCACCAGGTTGAGCGTGAGCCGGATGCGGGCGGCCATGTCGATGCCCTCCTCCACCCCGCGGGCGGTAATGGCCCCGGAGTCCGGATCCCCGAGCAGGAGCCGCACCCGCACCCCGGCGTCGGCCTTCGCGGCCAGGGTGTCCACGATGTGCGGGAAGGCGTCGAACCAGAACAGCCCGGCGTACACCAGCAGGCTCACCTCCTGCCGCGACTCAGAGGCGAGGTCGGCCCACAGTGGGGCCGGAACCGCACCCCGGTTGGGGTAGAACGCCACGAACTCTGCGGTGCTGGCCACCTGGGTGAGCTTCTCGTCCTGGGTCTCGGGCCACAGATAGCCGGCGTCCACCCCCAGCAGGTTCGCGACCGTCCACCGGTGGGTTCGGTACGGCGTCCGACCCAGCGTGATCCACCGCTCCACGGTCTTCGGATCCACCTGCACCCGTTCGGCGACCTCGGCCGTGCTCACCCCGCTGGCCACCAGCGCGGCCCGCAACCGTTCGTTGCTCACGTTCGTCCCCCCTTGTCCACAGGACGTCCTGCCCGTCGCCGGACGTCCCCAGCTGTCCCCACACGCGGTGATGCCGTCCCCGCCCCTCGCAGTCCGATGGATACCGACACCGGACGACAACGACCACCGAGGTGCGACATGCAGCCAACCGCCACCCTC
>RZYE01000078.1 GCA_009930425.1 Actinomycetota bacterium
AACATCAACCGGGACCTCAACGAGCTCATGGACCTCACCAAGGAGAACCCGATCTTCAAGCTCCGCCAGAAGGAGCACGGGTACATCTCGCTGGCCGGGTCCCTGGCACTCAGCCTCACCGGCCCGTGCCTCCGCGCGACCGGCTACCCGCTCGACATCCGCAGGCTGGTGCCGTACTGCGGGTACGAGACCTACGACTTCGACGTCATCACGCGGGACTACTCCGATCCGTACAACCGGGCCATGATCCGGTTCGACGAGTCCTTCGAGTCCCTGAAGATCGTGGCGCAGGCCCTGGAGCGGCTCGAGGCCTCCGAGGGCGAGCCCGTGATGGTCGCGGACAAGAAGATCGCCTGGCCCGCCCAGCTCTCCATCGGTGCCGACGGCCAGGGCAACTCGCTCGATCACATCCGCGAGATCATGGGCCACTCCATGGAGTCCCTGATCCACCACTTCAAGCTGGTCACGGAGGGCTTCCGGGTTCCTCCGGGGCAGGTGTACCAGCTGATCGAGCACGCCAAGGGCGTGATGGGCGTGCACCTCGTCTCCGACGGCGGGACGAGGCCCTACAGGGCGCACTTCCGCGACCCGTCATTCGCCAACCTGCAGTCGCTGTCGATGATGACGGAGGGGGGCCAGCTCGCGGACGTCGTCGTCACCCTGGCCTCGATCGACCCCGTCCTGGGAGGTGTGGACCGATGAGCGAGACCTGGTCGGCCGAGGACTACGCGCGCATCCGCCGCGACGCCGAGGCCATCGTGGCCCGCTACCCCGACTTCCCGCGCTCCGCGCTCGGGCCGATGCTGCACCTCGTTCAGTCCGAGGACGGCTTCGTCTCCCCGCGGGGGATCGCACTGTGCGCCGAGGTGCTCGACCTCAGCCGTGCGGAGGTCTCCGCGGTCGCGACGTTCTACTCGCAGTACCGGCGGCACCCCAACGGCGTGTACAACGTCGGGGTGTGCGTCAACCCGCTCTGCGGGGTCCTGGGGGGCGAGCTGATCTGGGAGGCAGTGTCGGAGCACCTGGGCGTCGGACACGACGAGACCACCGAGGACGGCCTCATCACCCTCGAGGCGCTGGAGTGCAACGCCGCCTGCGACCACGCCCCCGTGGTGATGGTGAACTGGGAGTTCTTCGACCACCAGACACCTGCCTCCACCATCGCCCTCGTGGAGGACCTCCGTGCAGGGGTGGACATCCATCCCACCCGCGGGGCGGACAAGGTTCACACGTTCAAGGAGGTGTCGCGGGTGCTCGCGGGATTCGAGGACGGCCACGCCGACGAGGGGCCGTCCGCGGACGAGCCCTCCCTGCTCGGCAAGCGGATCGCCGAGGAGAACGGCTGGCGCGCCCCGCGCGTCGAGCAGCCGGCTGGGACGGAGGACGCCGAGAGGGCCGGCACCGCACGAGTGGGCGAGGAGCACTCCTCCGCCGCCCGCAAGCCCGCCACCGAGGCTGATGTCGAGCCCGGGAGGGTCGAGAAACCCGGCACGGACGAGCCCGAGGCCGGCAAGACCGCCAAGGAGGAGAAGTGAGCGACAACGAACCCGGCATCCTCTCCCCGGTCCTGACCGAACTGTGGGGCGTGGACCGCTCCTGGACCCTTGACGTGTACCGGGCGCACGGCGGCTACCGCGCGTGGGAGAAGGCCCAGGCCATGGGCCCCGCGGAGATCGTGTCCATGGTCAAGGACTCGGGAATCCGTGGTCGCGGTGGCGCGGGCTTCCCCGCGGGCATGAAGTGGTCCTTCCTCCCGAAGCCGGACGGCGGTCCCACCTACCTCGTGGTGAACGCCGACGAGTCAGAGCCGGGAACCTGCAAGGACATCCCGCTCATGATGGCCAACCCCCACGTGCTCATCGAGGGAATGGCCATCACCGCCTACGCGATCCGCTGCAACCACGCGTTCATCTACCTCCGTGGTGAAGTGGTCCACGTCTACCGTCGGCTCCTGGCCGCGGTGCGCGAGGCACGCGAGGCCGGACTGATCGGGACGGGCCTCGGTCCGGACGGCGACTACGACCTCGACATCACCGTCCATGCCGGCGCCGGCGCCTACATCTGCGGCGAGGAGACCGCCCTGCTCGACTCCCTCGAGGGGCGGCGCGGCCAGCCACGGCTGAAGCCGCCCTTCCCCGCCGTCGCGGGCCTCTACGCCCGTCCGACCGTGATCAACAACGTGGAGTCCGTGGCCTCGGTGCCGGGGATCGTGGGCAACGGACCTGACTGGTTCAAGACGATGGGCACCGAGAAGTCCACCGGGCACGGCATCTTCTCCGTGTCCGGCCACGTGACGAACCCCGGTCAGTTCGAGGCCCCGCTGGGCATCACGATGCGCACGCTCATCGACCTGGCGGGCGGGATGCGGGACGGGCGCAGGCTCAAGTTCTGGACGCCCGGAGGGTCCTCCACCCCGATCTTCACCGAGGAGCACCTCGACGTCCCGCTCGACTTCGACTCCGTCGCCGCAGCGGGTTCCATGCTCGGCACCCGTGCCCTGCAGGTCTTCGACGAGACCACCTCGGTTGTCCGCGTGGTGCGCGGGTGGACCGACTTCTACCAGCACGAGTCCTGCGGCAAGTGCACCCCGTGCCGCGAGGGCACGTTCTGGATGCGGCAGGTCATGCACCGCCTCGAGGCCGGCAAGGGCCTGCCGGGGGACGTGGACCTGTTGCTCGACGTGGCCGGGAACATCCTCGGGCGCTCGTTCTGCGCGCTCGGCGACGCCGCCGCCACCCCGATCCAGAGTGCCATCAAGTACTTCCGGGACGAGTTCGAGGCCGGGTACACCACGCCGGCGAGCGAGCTCTTCCCCTACGCCGCATCTGCGAGATTCAGTGAGGTAGGGATCCGATGACAGCCACCGCCCCGCGCCCCGGACTCGAGGCCGAGCTGCTCACCGTCACGATCGACGGAGTGGAGGTGCAGGTCCCCAAGGGCACGCTGATCATCCGCGCCGCGGAACAGGCCGGCATCGAGATCCCGCGATTCTGCGACCACCCGCTGCTGAAGCCTGCCGGCGCCTGCCGGCAGTGCCTCGTGGAGGTGGCGATGCCGGACCGTGAGGGCAATGTCCGGAAGATGCCGAAGCCCCAGGCCTCCTGCGCGATGACGGTCACCCCCGGCATGGTGGTGAACACCCAGCAGACCTCCGAGGTGGCCGACAAGGCACAGCACGGGATCATGGAGTTCCTCCTGATCAACCACCCCCTGGACTGCCCGGTCTGCGACAAGGGTGGCGAGTGCCCCCTCCAGAACCAGGCGCTCGCCCACGGCAGGGCGGCCACCCGGTTCATGGACGTCAAGCGGGCGTTCCCGAAGCCGATCAAGATCTCCACCGAGATCCTCCTCGACCGCGACCGCTGCATCCTCTGCCAGCGCTGCACGCGGTTCTCCTCGGAGATCGCGGGGGACGCCTTCATCGCACTGCAGGGGCGCGGCGCGGGCTCCCCGGCCTACGAGCTGCACGGACTGCACGGCTCCCAGGTCGGGAGGTTCGACGAGCACGTCCTCGACTTCTCGGACACGGCGCCGGAGGAACCGGTTGTCCTCGCCACCGAGGTCACCGGCCCGCTGGGGAACCCCGGCATCGCCGGTGGGATGGCCACCGGACCGATCGGGTACGCCGAGATGGACGAGTCCGGCCGGCCCTTCGCCTCCTACTTCTCCGGCAACACCATCCAGATCTGCCCCGTGGGTGCGCTGACATCGGCCACCTACCGCTTCCGTTCCCGCCCCTTCGACCTCATCGCCACCCCGTCAGTCGCTGAGCACGACTCGTCCGGTGCGGCGATCCGGGTGGACATGCGGCGCGGCGCCGTCATGCGCCGACTGTCCGGCAACGACCCGGAGGTCAACGAGGAGTGGATCACGGACAAGGACCGGTTCGCCTTCACCTGGCAGGATGCGCCGGACCGCCTGACCATCCCGCTCGTGCGGGACGAGGAAACGGGAGAGCTCGTTCCGACCTCGTGGTCCGAGGCGCTCGACATCGCCGCTCGCGGGCTCGAGCGCGCGCTGGCCGGCGGGGGTGTCGCGGCACTGCCCGGTGGCCGGCTCACGCTGGAGGATGCCTACGCCTGGTCCGCGTTCACTCGCGTCGTGCTGGGAACCAACGACATCGACCACCGCGCCCGCGCCGCCTCGGACGAGGAGGCGGCCTTCCTCGCCGCCCACGTGGCGGGCACGGGACTCGGCGTCACCTTCACGGACCTCGAGTACGCCCCGCAGGTCCTCCTCGTGGATCTCGAGCCGGAGGAGGAGGCCGGGAACGTCTTCCTGCGCCTGCGCAAGGGCGTCGTGGCGGGGCGCGTCACGGTCACCAGCGTCGCGCCGTTCGAGACACGGGGCGCCACCAAGCTCGAGGCGCGGGTGCTCACCGCCGCCCCGGGCACCCAACCGGAGGTCCTCGACGCCATCAGCTCCGACGGCGAGTTCGCCGACGTCGCCGAGTCGCTGGGCCAGCCCGGCGCACTGATCCTCGTGGGGGAGCGCGCCGCGGCGACCCGCGGAACGCTCACCGCGGCCGTCGCCCTCGCCGGTCGCACGGGCGCACGGCTCGCCTGGATCCCCCGGCGTGCCGGCGAACGCGGCGCCGTCGAGGCGGGGCTCCTGCCCGGGCTGCTTCCCGGCGGCCGCCCCGTGTCGGACCCCGCCGCCCGGGTCGACGCTGGCGCCGTGTGGGGTGGGGCGACCATCCCGGCCGACGAGGGCCGTGACCTGACCGCGATCCTCCAGGCGCTGGTCGCCGGCGAACTGGCCGGCGCCGTCGTCGGTGGAGTCGAGATCCGGGACCTGCCGGACCCGCGCCTCGCCCGCGCCGCGCTGGCCGCCGCGTTCGTGGTCCAGCTCGAGGTCCGCCGTTCGGAGGTCACGGACCACGCCGACGTCGTGCTCCCCGTGGCCCCACCGGTGGACAAGCCCGGGACGTACGTCAACTGGGAGGGCAGGCTGCGTCCGTTCCCGCAGGTGAGGACCTCCACCGCTCAGAGCGACCGGCGCGTGCTCAACGACCTCGCGCGGGAACTCGGCACCGACCTTCGCCTCGCGAAGCTCGCCGACGCCATCGACCAGCTCCGCGAGTTCGACCGCTGGGAGGGCGAACGCGCCGCGTTCCCCGGCTTCGCGGCCCTGAAGGTCCCGGAGGTCGGGGGCTCGGAGGCGGTCCTGGCCACCTTCCGGTTGATGCTCGACGCCGCCCGCGGCCAGGACGGGGAGCCCCACCTCGCGGGTACCGCCCACCGCCCGGTGGTGCGGCTGAGCCCCGCGTTCGCCGCCCAGCTGGGCGCGGCCGCCGGGGAGCGCGTCACCGTGACCGGCCCCGCCGGGTCGGTCACCCTCCCCCTCCTGCCCACGGCCATGCCGCACCACGTCGTGTGGCTCCCGCAGAACTCACCCGGTTGCTCCGTGTACGACCAGCTCGGGGCGGGCGCCGGGGACATCGTCTCCCTGACCAAGGAGGTGGCGCCGTGATGCCACTGCTCGCCAACCCGGTGGCCGACTTCTCCGAGGACACCTGGTGGATCTGGCTGATCAAGGCGGTCTTCATCCTGGTGTTCCTGCTCGTCAGCGTGCTCATGGCGCTGTGGGTCGAGCGGCGGGTGCTGGGCCGGATGCAGACACGGCTCGGGCCCAACGTCCATGGCCCGCTCGGCCTCTACCAGTCGATCGGGGATGCGCTGAAGCTGGTCCTGAAGGAGGACTTCTGGCTGAAGGGCGCGGACAAGCTCATCTACGTGCTCGCCCCCATGATCGCGGCGTTCACCTCCTTCATGGTCTATGCGGTCCTCCCCTTCGGTCCGAACGTGTCCATGTTCGGGATCGACACCCCGTTGCAGCTGACCGACATGTCCGTGGCGGTGCTCTACATCCTCGCGGTCACCTCATTCGGGATCTACGGGATCGTGCTCGGCGGCTGGGCCTCCAACTCGACGTACCCGCTGCTCGGCTCGGTGCGCTCCACCGCCCAGATGATCTCCTACGAGCTCTCCATGGGGTTGTCCCTGGTCTCGGTGTTCATCGTCTCCGGTTCGATGTCAACCTCGCGGATCGTGGACGCGCAGACCCAGCTGTGGTGGTTCATCTCGCTGTTCCCGGCCTTCGTCGTCTACCTGATCTCGATGGTCGGTGAGGTGAACCGGCTGCCCTTCGACCTCCCGGAGGCCGAGGGCGAGCTGGTCGCGGGCCACATGGTGGAGTACTCCTCCATGAAGTTCGCATGGTTCTTCCTCGCCGAGTACATCAACATGTTCAACGTCTCCGGCGTGGCCGTGACGCTGTTCCTCGGCGGCTGGCGTGCCCCTTGGCCGATCTCCGCCATCGGCGACGGCATGTTCAACGAGGGCTGGTGGCCCATGCTGTGGTTCATCACCAAGGTGTGGCTCGTCATGTTCCTCATGATCTGGACGCGGGGCACGTTGCTGCGCTTCCGGTACGACCAGTTCATGCGCCTCGGCTGGAAGGTCCTCATCCCGGTCGCGCTGGCCTGGGTGGTCATGGTGGCCGCGGTCCAGGGAGTGCGGCAGTTCGCGGCGGTGGACCTCACCACGATGCTGCTGTGGATCGCCGGCGTCTTCATCGCGATCATGGCGATCCTGCTGCTGTGGCCGGCGAAGAAGGAGCCACCGGCTCCCAGCGCGGAGCCGGCAGAGTTCGACGCCTTCGCCGGGGGCTTCCCGGTCCCGCCCATGCCAGGCCAGGAACTGCCACCCTCACCGCGCCGACGGCGCCGGGAGGCGGCCATGGCCATGAACGCTCAGGAGGCAACCGATGAGTGACAAGTCCGTGGGCAAGCCCCGTAAGGGCGAGCTCTCCACGCCGGTGGGACAGACCTTCGGACCGCGGGAGAAGGGCCCGATCGGGCAGTTCTTCGCCCCCGTGGCGGGCTACGGCGTGACCTTCTCCTCGATGTTCCGCAAGCCGGTCACCGAGCAGTACCCGTTCGAGAGGTACCCGACCCAGCCGCGCTACCACGGCCGACACCAGCTCAACCGCTATGCGGACGGGCTCGAGAAGTGCATCGGCTGCGAGTTGTGCGCCTGGGCATGCCCCGCGGACGCGATCCTGGTGGAGGCCGCCAGCAACACCCCCGAGGCGCAGTACGCACCGGGGGAGCGGTACGGGCGGGTCTACCAGATCAACTACCTGCGCTGCATCTTCTGCGGGCTGTGCATCGAGGCGTGCCCCACGCGTGCCCTGACGATGACCAACGAGTACGAGCTCCAGGGTCCCACCCGTGAAGGGCTCATCTACGAGAAGCAGGACCTCCTGGCCCCGCTCGAGGACGGCATGCTCGCCCCACCCCATCCCATGGTCGAGGGCCTCTCGGACGGCGACTACTACCGCGGCGCCGTCACGGGCCCCACCCGGTCGCAGGTCGACTGGGTGAAGGAGCACCGGCCCGAGGATCCCACCCTCCCGAAGGCGGCGGAGGTCACGAAGTGAACGCCCTGCTCATCCTTCCGAGCGCCCTCACAGCTGAGGGCACCGTCTCCACGGGGGAGACCATCCTCTTCTGGGCCGTCGCACCGCTCATGGTCCTCGGCGCGCTCGCGCTGCTCTTCGCGAAGCGAGCCGTCTACGCCGCGGTGAGCATCATCTTCGTGATGATCGGACTCGCCGTCCTCTACGTCGCACAGGAGGCGGTCTTCCTCGGCGTCGTCCAGGTCGTGGTCTACACCGGCGCGATCATGATGCTCTTCCTCTTCGTGCTCATGCTCATCGGGGTCGACGCGTCCGAGTCGCTCATCGAGACGATCAAGGGCCAGCGCGTGCTCGCGGGCCTCTTCGCCCTCGGCCTCGTGCTCGGGCTGACCGGAGTCGTGATCTGGGCGAACACCCCGCGGCCCGCTGGGCTCGAGGCGCTGAACGCGGACTCCAACCCGGTGGGCGTCGCCAGGCTCCTGTTCGCGCAGTACCCCTTCGCGATGCAGCTGACCGGCGCCCTCCTCATCATCGCCGCGGTCTCGGCCATCACCCTCACCCACGTCGAGCGACTCGGACCCCGGATCACCCAACGTGCGATCGCCGACGCGAAGATGGAGGCCTGGGCCACCCGCGGTGCCCGCATCGCCCAGCTCCCGGCCTCGGGCGTGTACGCCACCCACAACGGTGCGGACATCCCCGCGCTCTCCGCCACCGGGGAGCCCGTCATCGCCTCCGTCCCGCGCGTCCTGCGTGTGCGCGGCCAGCAGATGGAGATCAGCGCGGTCGCCCCCGACGTCGTCCAGGTCCGCGACCGTGCCACCGGCCAGTCCGGTCTGCCCGGCATGCCCGGAGAGCCCGCGCCCCGACTCACGGAGGAGGACGAGCGATGAGCCTCACCAACTACCTGGTGCTGTCAG
>RZYE01000423.1 GCA_009930425.1 Actinomycetota bacterium
GGCGTGATCGCCACGCGGTACTCGTTGTCCTTGACCTCGGTGGGGACTGAGACCCTCATCCGGCCCTCCTGGGAGCGTGCTGATCTGCGCTGATCCGTTCACCCACACTAGCGCCGCCGCACGTCAAGGGGGAGGCCCGCCGGGGCGCATAATGGGTTGGTCATGTCCTCCGTCCCCCCGCCCGAGCAGTCCCCGCCCGAGCAGTCCCCGCCCGGCCAGGCGCCGCCGGAACGGATCCCCCGGCAGATCTGGGTGCTCGTCCTCGCAGCGTTCGCGATCGCGATCGGGTTCGGGATCATCGCGCCGGTGCTGCCGATGTATGCGGCGAGCTTCTCGGTCTCGATCACCGCCACCACGGTGGTCGTGAGCTCGTTCGCCGCCTTCCGCCTGTTGTGGGCGCAGCCCGCTGGCGCCATCGTCACGCGGATCGGCGAGCGCCCCACGTACATGACGGGCGTGCTGGTGGTGGCGGCGTCGTCGGCGGCCACGGCGTTCGCCCAGGACTACTGGCAGCTCCTGGTGTTCCGCTCGCTCGGCGGCATCGGATCGGTGATGTTCACGGTCTCGGCGATGGGGCTCCTGGTGCGGCTGGCGCCCCCCACGATCCGGGGCCGCGTCTCCGCACTGTACGGCTCGATGTTCCTGATGGGGAGCATCGTGGGGCCGGCGATCGGGGGCCTGCTCGGCCAGTTCGGGATGCGGGTCCCGTTCCTCGTCTACGCCGGGACGCTCCTCGTGGCCGCCCTGTTCATCGGGGCGATGCTCGAGGTGCCGCCGCGTGCCGTGCGCAGCGACGGCTCGAGCGCACCGGTGATGACGCTGAAGGAGGCGTGGTCGGACAAGGCGTACCGCTCGGTGCTGGGGAGCGGCTTCGCCAACGGGTGGAGCAACTTCGGCGTGCGGATCGCCCTCGTGCCGCTGTTCGCCGCGGTGGTCATCTCCCCGGAGCCATGGATCGCGGGCGCCGTCCTCGCGCTGTTCGCCATCGGGAACGCCTCGGTGCTGCCCCTCTCCTCCCGCGTTGCCGACACCGTGGGCCGCCGTCCCATCATCATCGGGGGCCTGCTGGTGAACGGGGCATTCACCGCAGCCCTCGGCCTCAGCACCACCACCTGGGTCCTCCTCGGGCTCTCCCTGCTCGCGGGCGCGGGCGCCGGCCTGATGAACCCGGGTCAGCAGGCGGCCGTGGCGGACATCATCGGCAACGACCGCAGTGCCGGCCAGGTGCTCTCCACCTTCCAGATGGTGCAGGACGTGGGGGCGATCCTCGGGCCGGTGATCGCCGGGGTGGTGGCCGACGCCGTCGGGTACCCGGCCGCGTTCGCGGTCACCGGGGCGATCGTGATGGGGGCGGCGGTGCCCTGGTTCACCACCCGGGAGACGCTCGAGCGGGCCACGATCGCGCCGCGCATCCCGCGGTTCCGGAGGCCCTTCCGGCAGGGTTGAGTCCAATACGCTCAACTTTTCGCCTTCAGCGTACACAGCTGGCACTCAAAGGGGTAGAGTGCCAATATCGGTTCAGAACCGGCCACGGCGAGAAGCGCACGGGCCGTCCCGATCGCCCGGAAACGCCGGGCGCTGGAAGCTGAGAGGTGGAACCATGGCCAACCGTTATGACCCCTTCACCGAGCTGACCTCGCTGCTGAACTCCTCGCTGCGCCAGGTCCCGTCGAGCCCGGTGATGCCGCTCGACCTGTACCGCGAGGG
>RZYE01000424.1 GCA_009930425.1 Actinomycetota bacterium
CCACCTTCGAGCGCGGCAAGCTCGTCGAACGACCCGAGGAATCAGGACGCCAGCAAAACGTCGCATGACACGCCGATCCACAGGTCTTGACAATTACTCAGGCGAGTCGCGAGCTCCGCTCAGCCAGCGTCCACGATCTCGCCCTCGCGAGGCAACCAGACGCGGTCACTCGCTTCGCTGCCCGCCGGTCGGAATGCCAGCGGCAGTCCGCGCGCCCTCGCCCAGTCCACCGAGTCGGTCACCTGCACGTGGACGTGCGGCTCGGTGCTGTTGCCCGAGTTGCCGCACTCGCCGACCTGATCACCTGTCTTCACCCGGTCCCCAAGCCCGACACCAATCGAGCCGCGCCGCAGGTGCACCACCCCGACATACGGACCCGACGGCGACAGCGCGATCACAACGTGGTTGCCCGCGACCGCGCCGATTCCCTGCCGGACTCGGCTGGCTTGGGTCACGGCGTAGCACAAAAGCGTCGGCTGGGACCTCCGCGCCTCGTGGTCGACCTCGCCGTCATGAACCTCGACGACGACCCCGCCTTCGGGCGCCAGGATTGGCATCCCGAAACCGCGGAACAGGTGCGGCGACTCGGTGGCCACCAATGACCGCCAGGTCCGGGGCGCGGACCTCCCGTGTCCGTCGACCGCGACGAAGTCGATGGCGTAGGTGATGCCGAAGAGATCGGTCCCATGGCTCGGCACCCTCCGGGCGGGGCTGTTCTGGGTCAGCCATCGACCCCTGAAAGGCAACGCGAGCACAACCGGCTCCATGTCTCCGATCATGGCATCGGATCACCGCAAGCCGAACGTGATGCAGGAGCGGTGCAGGTCAGCGGCGCCACGACCATGGACGTTGTCCGTTTGGGCCGTCCGGTCATGGTCACCGGGACGGGGACCTCGTACGACACGACGGACCGGTCGTTGCTTCACCGGCGGTCGAGGATCTTGTGGCCGTCGTCGCGGAGCTCCCCGGTGGGTGAGACGTGCCGGTAGAGGGTTTGTCGGGTGATCCCGAGTTCCTTGCACAGGTCACTGACGTTGGTGCCTGGCTGGCCCATGGATGCGGCGGCGAGGCGGACCTTGGCGGGGGTCATCTTGAACGGCCTGCCGCCCTTGCGGCCGCGGGCGCGGGCGGCGGCCAGGCCGGCGGTGGTGCGTTCGGAGATGAGTTCGCGTTCGTACTCGGCCAGGGCGGCGAAGATGCCGAAGACGAGCTTGCCGGAGGCGGTGGTGGTGTCGATGGCCGCGCCCTGCCCTGTCAGCACTTTGAGGCCGATGCCGCGTTCGGTGAGGTCGTGGACGATGTTGACCAGGTGGCGCAAGTCCCGACCGAGCCGGTCCAGCTTCCACACCAGCAAGGTGTCGCCGGCGCGGATGGCTTTCAGGCAGGCGGCCAGCTGCGGACGGTCGTCTTTCTTGCCGGAGGCCTTGTCCTCGTACAGGGCGTCTGGTTCGACGCCGGCGGCCAGGAGGGCGTCGCGTTGCAGGTCGGTGGTCTGTGACCCGTCGGCCTTGGAGACCCGCATGTACCCGACCAGCATCCAGCTCTCCCACCCGTCACGTATACGACCGTTTGCGTGACAACTTGCTGGACGACTCCGCACCATCACGCTGTGGCTTGCGCCGGTGAATGGCGGGGTTCTGTCGGAGTTATGTGGCGGGGGTGCTGTCAGTGCGTGCCTGCGACCTCCGCTCCGGCGGCGAGTGTC
>RZYE01000425.1 GCA_009930425.1 Actinomycetota bacterium
AGGGCTCAGACCCGGCCGAGGACACGGTCCTGGATCGCCACGACCGCGGCGCCCCGTGCCCATTCGGTGAAGTCTGACGGCCGAAGGCGGATGTCGATTGCGCTCGCCTGCGGATCGCGGTACTTGGTGATCCCCTCCTCCATCTCGTGTTTGCCCACCGTCGCGAGGCGGACTCCTTCCCCACCGAGCAGCACTGCCTCCGGCATGGTGAGCGACGCGACCATGCCGAGCAGGACGCCGAGTTGACGAGCGGAGTCCCCGACGATTCGCGCAGCCGCAGGGTCGTGTTGCTCTGCCAAATCGAGCGCCTGCTGGTAGGTCACGGTCCGTCCCAGCGCGGTCGAGACCGTCCCTGCGATGCTCCCGGATGAGAGCCACGCTAGAGCGCAGCCACGATGCCCGAGCCGGCACACCGGCCCAGTGGGGTCCAGAGGCAGATGGCTCGCAGCGCCAAGACCTGCGTCAGTCAACGACACCTGGTGACGTCGAACGACGTAGCTGTAGCCGATGCCAGCGCCGATCGTCACGAGTGCGAACTGCTCCAACCCACGCCCCTCCCCGAACCAGCTTTCCGACTCCGTGAGCCCAGTGATGTCGTTGTCGACCACGGTGGGTAATCCGGTCGCCTCGGCAATGAGATCCGCCAGGGGGACGTGTCGCCATCCGAGGATGTGGGAGAAGACCACCGTGCGGCGGTCCCTCACCTCGCCTCCGACCGTAACGCCGACCGCCTCGACGTGTCCCACCTGACGGGTGAGGTCACGGACCAGAGCTGCGATGCCGGCGACGATGTGGCCTGGATCCTTCGAATCGATCGCCACGTCCGTCGCGTGGACGATCTCCGCCTTGAGTGTCGTCACCACCCCGAACAGGCGCGACGACGTTACCTTGACGCCCACGAAGTGAAACGCGCTCGCCGGCACGTCGAGGGGACGCTGCGGCCGTCCCATCCTCTGACCGTTGCCGACCGGTTCGTCACGCTCGATGAGGAAGCCTTCCGCAAGAAGCGGCTTCGTCAGCCGGGTCAGGCTCCCGGCAGAGAGATCCAACCGATCCGCCAGTTCCAGTCTGGTCAGCGGGCCAGCCAGCAGTACCTCAAGCGCGATCTCCTGCGCTCTTCCGCTCAGCGGAGTCCACGTCACGCCCAACTGGCCACCCCTTCCGTCCTCCTCCGCCGCCTCATTATCTCGCGGAGCGCCATCCCCACATTGTTATCGCAGTGAAACCAAGATCATGACTCAGCTCTCACCTCCGGCGCTCTGTGTCCGCTAGCCTGTGTGCCAACTCACTCTTGACAGGACACTTAATTCTACAGCAACATTATGTAGTGCAAGGACGCACCAGCTAGGGAGTCACATGACACAACCAACGAAGGTCTCTGAACAGCTCGTCCACCTCCGTCATGGAGGGGTATCACTTCTTCTCGACACCTCGGGTCTGCCGAGGATCCTCCACTGGGGGCGCGACCTTGGCGACGTCGATGATCTCGCAGCGGTCGCATTCGCGCTCACCCCGCAGGTGGTCTCCTCGGTTCTCGACGACCTGGTACCCGTCAGCGTCCTGCCCGAACAATCCTTGGGCTGGTTGGGGACCCCGGGCCTCTCAGGTCACCGACAGGGCAGGGACTTCTCGCCGCTGTTCACCGTGACGTCCGTCCGCCAAGCAGGAGCAGCGCTCCACGTGGAGGCTCGCGACGACGTCGCC
>RZYE01000426.1 GCA_009930425.1 Actinomycetota bacterium
GGGGAAGTGCGTCGTGCACCCCGGCAGCGGCCGTGACCTCGCCCTCGGCGTCGTCGGTGAGGGTGGCCTGACCGAGGCGGATCGTCGCGAGGTAGGTCTTCCGGGCCCCGACGAGGTGGGTCAGCAGCCGGGTGGCGCGTCCCACCCCCACGACGAGCAGCCCGGTCGCCATCGGGTCGAGCGTGCCCGCGTGGCCCACCTTCCGGGTGCGGCAGTGGCGGCGCAGCCGGGCGACGACGTCGTGCGAGGTGAGGCCGGCGGGCTTGTCGACGAGCACGAGCCCGTCGGTCATTCCTCGGGTTTCCGGTACGGGTCCGGCTCGCCGGCGTAGGTGGCGTTCGCGGCGAGTTCGGCGACGGCGGCGTCCTTGGCGGCAGCCTCGCGGAGCCGCGCCTCGATGGCCGCGGCCGACTCGGGAACCGAGTCGAGGACGAACTCGAGGGTGGGGGTCAGGCGCAGGCCGGTCTGCTTGCCGACCTCGGACCGGATCAGGCCCTTCGCCGAGGCGAGTGCCGCAGCCGTGCTCGCACGCTCCTCCTCCGTGCCGTAGACGGTGTAGAACACCGTCGCGTGCTGCAGGTCTCCCGTCACCCGCGCCTCCGTGACGGTCACGAACCCGAGCCGCGGATCCTTGACCCGGGACTCGAGCATGCGGGCGACGATCTCCTGGATTCGGTCGGCGAGCTTGCGCGCGCGTGCGGGATCAGCCATGAACCCACCCTACGCGAGAGCTCAGCCGAAACGCCCGTCCGGGCGTTCGCGCAGGGCGAGCATCGCCCGCTGCGCATCCACGACGGCCAGATGCGGCAACGGGTCGAGGCCATTCCCGAGCACGTACTCGGTGAGCTGCTCGCGAACCACCGCACGGAACTCCTCCGGGTTCCAGGGCTTCGCGATGTAGTGGTCCAGCTCCGCCTCGTTGATGGCCCGGATCGTGTCCTCGTGTCCGGCCTGGCCGGTGACGAGGACCCGCTTCGCGGACTTCGTCCGCGGGTCGGCCATCGTGCTGACGAGGAAGTCGACCCCGGACGTCCCGGGGAGGCGGTGGTCGGAGAGGATGAGGGCGAGCCGGTCACGGGAGGCCTCGATCTCGCCGACCACGGCCCAGGCGTCCTCGACGTCCTCGGCCAGCTCGATGCGGGCCCCGCCGGCGAACGGGGCGAGGTCACGTGCGAGCGCCGTGCGGACAGGAGGCTCGTCCTCGACGACGAGGATCGCGAGTTTCATTTCTCTACTCCTTCGGTGGGCCGGAGATCGGCAGGGTGACGGTCATGATGGTCTGTCCCGGCTGGGAGTCGGCGCGGATCGCGCCGCCGTGCTCCTCGACGAGACGCTTGGCGAGTCCGAGGCCGAGGCCGAGGCCGTAGCGGATCGTCCCGTGCTTGGTGGTGAACCGGGGCTCGAAGATGCGGGGAAGCACCGCGGGGTCGATGCCCGGGCCGTTGTCGATGATGTCGACCACCACCGACTCCCCCTCGACCCGGGTGGAGATCTCGAGGCGACCCTCGCCACCGAGCGCGTCGGCGGCGTTCACGATGAGGTTGGTCCACACCTGTCCCAGGCGCGAGGGGTGGGCCCGCAACGGGGGGATGTCGCCGAAGTCGCGGACGACCTCGATCCCGTGCAGCCGGTGGGCGACGAGGCGCAGGGTGTCCTCGATGCCGGCGTTGAGGTCCACGCCGTCCAGCGCGTCCGACTCGGGG
>RZYE01000427.1 GCA_009930425.1 Actinomycetota bacterium
ATGACGGAGGAAGCCGGCGTCACGCCCGAGCAGATGGCCAGCCTCGAGTGGAACCCGGAGGACGGTGGCACGTACGAGGAGGTCATCGCCGCCCTCACCGTGGACGAGAACGGCGTTCGCGGCAACGAGCCCGGCTTCGACAAGGACAACGTCGCTGTGTACGGCCTCGGCCTCGCCGGCGCCGGTGGAGGCTTCGGCCAGACCGAGTGGGCGCACTACGCGATGTCCAACGGGTTCCAGTACTCGAACCAGAACCCGTGGGGCACCGAGTGGAACTACGGGGACGTGGAGTTCACCGAGACCATGGAGTGGTGGCGTTCACTGATCGAGAAGGGCTACATGCCCACCCTCGAGATCGCGTCCTCGGGAGTCTCCCTCCAGGAGTCCTACGGCGCCGGCAAGTACGCCATGGTCACCGAGGGCAGCTGGAACACCAACGCCTACATGACCCTGCAGGGTGTCGAGACCGCCCTCGCACCCACGCCGGTCGGCCCCACCGGCGAGCGCGCCAGCCTCTTCAACGGACTCGCGGACTCCATCTGGGTGGGCTCGGACAACCAGGAGAACGCCTGGGAGTGGGTCAAGTTCCTTGGCTCGGCCGAGTGTCAGGGCATCGTGGCCGGTCAGGCCGTCGTCTTCCCCGCCGTGAAGTCCTCACTGGACCTCGCCGTCGAGTCCTTCTCCGAGAAGGGTTATGACATCACGCCGTTCACCGTCCACGTCGAGGAGGGCACCACCCACCTCGCGCCAATTGCGGACAACTTCGCCGAGCTGACCGCGATCATGCAGGCCGCTGGTGAGCAGTTCCTGCTCTTCCAGCGTGACGCTGACGTGTACACCGAGGCGAACCAGCAGGTCAACGCCCTGTTCGAGTAACTCCCGTAGTGGTGGGGGTGGGGCGCGCACCGCACGCGCGCCCCACCCCCACCCACCACTCCCGTACGCCACCCTCGCTCACTCGTTCCCACACCAGGAGTTCACCGTGACCGCTGCCCGTCGCCCCCACCGCTGGCTGCCACGACCCGCCGGCTCGGCGGCCCGGCTCGAGTTCGGCGCTGACTACAACCCGGACCAGTGGCCCCGCGAGGTGTGGGACGAGGACGTCGCCCTCATGCGGGAGGCCGGGGTGACCATCGTGTCACTGGCGATCTTCTCCTGGGCCAGGCTCCAACCAGAGCCGGACCGGTGGGACTTCGAGTGGCTCGATGAGGTGATGGATCTGCTGCACGCGGGCGGGATCACGGTGGACCTCGCGACGGCGACCGCCTCACCGCCCCCATGGCTGACGACGGCGCACCCGGAGATCCTGCCGGTCGGTCCGGCGGGTGAGACCATCTGGCCGGGGTCCCGCCAGCACTGGCGGCCGACGTCGCCCATCTTCCGCGACCACGCCCTCCGGCTGGTGACCGCGCTGGCCGAGCGTTACGCCGGTCACCCCGCCCTGGTGGCGTGGCACGTCAACAACGAACTCGGCTGCCACAACGCCTACGACTACTCCGTCGATGCCGCTGCTGCCTTCCGCCACTGGCTCCAGTCCCGGTACGGCTCGATCGAGGCCCTGAACCACGCGTGGGGGACCGCCTTCTGGTCCCAACGGTATGGCGACTTCACCGAGATCCTTCCGCCCCGCCTGGCGGCGACGATCCCGAACCCCACCCAGGTCCTCGACTTCAAGCGCTTCTCCTCCGACGCCCTCAAGG
>RZYE01000428.1 GCA_009930425.1 Actinomycetota bacterium
CGTGAGCCTTCGGCTCGACGCTGCCATCCTTTGGAAGACGGTGGTCTCGGTGATCCGGCGGACAGGTATCAGCGAGGCAGGTGGAGTCACGATGTCCCCATTCCAGGGATCCCGTGAGGCGGAAGCGTGAGCCGGCGGATTGTTGTGGTGGGAGCTTCTGGATTCGGCCGGGAGACCCTCGATGTGCTTGACGCGGTGAACGCGACGTCACCAGAACCGGTGTTCGATGTAGTCGGTGTGCTGGATGATGGGCCGTCTTTGGAGAACCTGGCGAGGTTGGAGCGTCGCTCCGTTGGGTATCTCGGTCCGCTGGAGCAGTGGTTCGAAGCCATTACGGGAGTCGACGTGGCGGAGCGACCGGCCTACGCGGTTGGGATCGGTAGCCCGGAGGTTCGTGCGCGGCTCGTCGCCCGCTTCGAGGCCGCCGGCTTGCGCGCAGCGTCTCTGGTTCATCCCACGGCTGTGATCGGCACGAACGTCCGCCTCGGTGAAGGTGCTGTCATCTGTGCCGGCGTGATCCTCTCCACCGAGGTTGTGCTCGGTGCACACTGCCACGTGAACCCTGGAGCAGTGATCGGACACGACACCGTTCTCGGGGACTTCGTCTCCGTCAACCCGTCGGCGACCATCTCTGGCGCTGTTCAAGTCTCGGATCGGACTCTCGTCGGGGCTGGGTCCGTCGTGCTTCAGGGACTCAGCGTGGGTGCCGACGTGACCATCGGAGCAGCGGCATGCGTCACACGGCACGTCCCGGACGGCGTGGTCGTCAAAGGGGTTCCGGGCCGCTGGTAAACCTGAAGGGCAGCAGGCGTCGTTCATAGGACATTGGGAACACCAGCAGCGTCATCCCGGCGGCGATCGTGGCGCGGGCGCTGGCTCTGGTGCTGTTCGTCGCAGCCGGGTGTGGGGCAGCTGGTCACGCTCGTGGCGGTTGCGGGGCTTGTGCTGCAGCTCTCGTGGACTTCCGGATACGTGCCAGCCCGGACGCCGGCCCCGGTCCGATGGGGACCTCGCTGTTAACGTTGAACGCGCGGTGCGATTGGGGTGGTCGCGAGGACCTGGTGAGGGCATTGGGGGAGTTGCGGCCCGGCGTCGTCGTGATCGTGGGCGCCCCGGAGAGGGTGCGGGAGCAACTGGACGAGCCCGGGGTGCTGGACGGGCACCCGCACCGGGTGTTCTTTCCGCTCGACCACCTTCCCTGGTGCGGCACGGTGGTGTACGCGCGCGTGCCGGTGGAGGAGGTGGCGGACTCCCGGGTGCCGGCGGTACGGCTGGAGGTGGAGGGCGGCCCGGTGGTGCTGGTGCCGGCGGACGTGCCCGGCCCGCAGGACGGGGTGGCGGCGTGGGAGCAGGAGATCGCCGCCCTCGGGGAGGCCGCTGCGGGGCAGGTTGCCGCGGGGTGGCCGGTGATCGTGGCCGGGGACTTCAACGCCGTGCGGGAGCACCTGCCGTTCCGTCGGCTGGTGGACGGTGGGCTGGTTCGCGGAGGGCTGGCGGGTGGTGAGTCGGCGGGCGCAGGGCTGGTGAACGCGGCGGAGGCGGCCGGGGGTGGGTGGATGCCCACCCACCGGGCCGACCGTCCGCCCTGGCCACCGGTGCTCGAGATCGACCACGTGCTCGTCAGTGGTGGGGTTGAGGTCGGGTCGATCGAGACCGTGCGCGTGGGTGGGCACGCGCACCTCGCACTCCTCGCGTGGG
>RZYE01000429.1 GCA_009930425.1 Actinomycetota bacterium
CCACAACGTCGGGGCGGCGATCGTGGTCGTCGCCGCGGCCCTGGGGTCCCTGACGACGACGCCGCTCGGGGGCTGGTTCCTCGCCGTCACCTGGGTGGGGCTCGGCGTCCGTGCAGCCTGGATGCCGGCGCACCAGCACCAGACCGGCCCGATGCGCCCGATCGTCATCGGGATGACCGAGGTGGTGTTCTCCCTGCTGGTGGCGTTCGGCCTGCTGGCCTGACCGGGCGGCTCAGCCCTTCTTCAGCTTCCGCAGCAGCGTGATGACGGCGTCGTTCGCCTCCGTCTCGCCGATGGAGATGCGCACGCCCTCACCGGAGAAGCCGCGCACGAGCAGGCCGGCGTCGTTGGCGGTGCGGACGAAGGCGTCGGTGTCCTTGCCGAGCGCGAGCCAGAGGAAGTTGCCCTCGGTCTCGGGCACGTCCCACCCGATCCGCCGCACCGCGGCCAGCACCCGGTCACGCTCGGCGACGGTCTCGCTCACGCGGTCCAGCAGTTGGCGCTCGAGGCGCAACGCCTCCACGGCGGCCCGCTGGGCGAGCGCGTTGGTGCCGAAGGGGGTGGACGCCGCCCGCACCCCGGCGATCAGCCCCGCCTCCCCGACCGCGTAGCCCACCCGCAGGCCCGCCAGTCCGTAGGCCTTGGAGAAGGTGCGCAGCAGCATGACGTTGGGGAAGTCGCCGAGCAGGCTGAGCCCGTCGACGACGTCCGGGTCCCGCACGTACTCCACGTAGGCCTCGTCGAGGAGGACGAGGACCCGTGGGGGCAGGTCGGCGAGGAAGTCGCGGACCTCCGCCTCGCGCAGTGCCGGCCCGGTGGGGTTGTTGGGGGAGCAGAGGATGACGGCCCTGGTGGCGTCGTTGACCGCGGCCGCCATGGCCGGCAGGTCGTGCCGCGCGTCCTCGGTCAGGGGGACCCGCACGGAGGTGGCCCCGGAGACCTGGACGGTGATGGGGTAGGCCTCGAAGGACCTCCATGGGTAGATGACCTCGTCCCCGGGCAGGCAGAACGCGGAGAGCACGTGTCCGAGGGCGGCGACCGAGCCGTTGGCGCTGACCACCTGCTCCGGTGCGACGGACAGCTTCCGGGCGATCGCCTCCGTGAGTTCCACCGCGTACATGTCCGGGTAGCGGTTCATGTCCGCGGCGGCGTCGGCCACCGCCGCCAGCAGGCCCGGGAGGGGCGGCGCCGGGTTCTCGTTCGAGGACAGCTTCCAGAACTGGCGGGCGTCACCACGCGCGCCGGGAACGTAGCGTGGGAGCGAGGCGATGTCCGCCCGGAGGGCCGGTGACTTCGGCTGCTTCTTCGCGCCGTTCTTCTTCCCTGATGCCATGCACCAAGCATGCCCCCTCGCAGGGGCCGGGGAACGGGTGCGAGGATGGTTCCATGGGTTTTGTGATCCGATTCATCGTCAACGGGGTGGCCATCTGGCTCGCGAGCCTCCTGCTGAGCGGGCTGCACCTCGCGGAGGGGGAGGACACGGGGACCCAGGTCCTCATCGTCGCGGTGGTGGCGCTGGTGTTCACGCTCGTGAACATGATCGTCAAGCCGCTCGTGAAGGTGCTCTCCCTCCCGCTCCTCATCCTCACCCTCGGGCTCTTCTCCCTGGTGGTGAACGCCCTCATGCTCATGCTCACGAGCTGGATCTCCACCAACCTGGGCTACGGCCTCGAGGTGGACGGGTTCTGGTGGGCCGT
>RZYE01000006.1 GCA_009930425.1 Actinomycetota bacterium
ACGGCAGGGAGATCAACTGGCCACCAACAAGGACATCACGTGACCACCCACAAGGACATCACGTGACCGCCCACAGGGAAGTCCCACTGGCCATTGACAACGTACGCCGACGACGGCACTGCCGGCGTCGTCGACAAGCCTGCCTACTTCGGAACTGACTTGTGGTGCCCAGGGACACACCTGTGACTCGGACTGAGGGCGGGCCGGAGCGAGCCCGCGGCATCCCGCGGATCCTGCCGCGGTTCAGCGTCTGACCAGTCCCAGGTGTGTCCCTACGCACCGCCGAGTCACCATTGGAGGCTCAGGGTGAGGCGGCTACAGGGCGGAATCGGGCCAGAGAAGTGCTCATCGGGCGAGGAAGGCACGTGAGCGGGGCCGGAGGGTACCTCCTCAGAGACCGAGCAGTCCCTTCACCCAGCTGACCTGCTTCTCCCATTGCACAACCTGGCCACCTTCGTGCTGGTTGAACGGGTACACGTCCATCTCCACGGGCCCAGCCAGCGCATTCGCCGCCGCGAACACCGTGGAGGGCGGGCAGGTCTGGTCCAGCAGCGCCGCCGACACCCGCGCCGGCGCCGTCACCCGCCGCGCCATGTTCACCCCGTCGAAGTAGCTCAGCGTCGAGAACACCGACTCAACCGCCCCCCGGTGCACCGCGAGGTAGCGCACGATCTCCCCATACGGGTCGGCGTCGGTCATTCCCACCGCACGTTCGAAGTGGCAGAGGAAGGGGACGTCGGCGAGGACGGCGGCAACACCGCCCGCGGGACTCGGGCCCGCTCCCGCGGTGCCCCTACCCACGCCCGCAGGCCCGTCCCCCATCCCAGCCAGCGCCGCCGCGGCCAGCGCGATGCCCCCGCCCTGGCTGATGCCGGCCACCACCACCCGCGCCGGATCCACCTCATCCAACTCCCGCACGTGGTCAACGGCCCGCACCGCGTCGGTGGACACCCGCCGGTAGTAGTAGTCCCGCGGATCGTCGATCCCGCGCGTCATGTACCCCGGCACCGCGGGGCCCGTCCCGTGCGGATCCGGCGTCGCGCCCCCCGACCCCCACGACGACCCCTGCCCCCTCGTGTCCATCACCAACTGCACGAAGCCGGCGCACGCCCACAGGCAGTTGTCGTACGGGAGGCCGCGCCCGCCGCCGTACCCGAGGTACTGCACCACCGCGGGCGCCGGGCCGTCCAGCCCGCGCGGCACGAGCAGCCACGCCGCCACCGGGTCGCCAGCGAAGCCCGGGAAGCGCACGTCCCGGATCTCCACGTCCCGCAGGTGTCCCTCCACCACCTCCGACGACGCCGCAGCCCCCACCGCCCGCGCCTCGCCGATCGTCTCGGTCCAGAACTCCTCGAAGTCCGCGGGTTCGCGGACGGTGGGACGGTAGGTGCGGAGTTCGTCGAGGGGCAGGTCGAAGAGGGCCATGCGCCCAGCCTAGGCCGCCCCTACCCGACGAGCGGCCAGGTCACGAGGGTCTCGGAGGCCTCGGGATGTTGCGGTTCTGGCTCGTTGAGGTAGCTCTCCCACATGACGTCGGCCGGCTGGAGGCCCTTCTCGCCGAGCCAGTGCATGAGCCGCGCGTACGCCCCTTCCAGTGAGTCGTAGGTCCCCACGTGGAGGAGCTGCGCGGCGCGGCCGCCGGGGAGGTCGGCGGCGGTGACGCCGTCGTCGGTGGGCGAGACGGGCGACGCCGTCGGGAACCCGGCGGCGACGTCCACGGTCTCGGACGGCATGCCGAAGTACATGCCGAACGGCGGCCCGACCACGTGCACGCCCTGCGCCTGCGCGGCGGCAATGGTGGCGTGGAAGGCGCGGTCGAAGAACTCGGTCAGCGCGGACATCGGGACGTTCTCCCGCACCACGGCCGCGTGGGCCGGCGCGAGGATGACGATCTGGGGTTCGGTGGAGTAGTCGGACATCAGAGGCCTCCTGATCGGGTGTAGAGACAAGTCTCCTCCGGCCGTGCCGTACCCACAATGCCCCGGCGGCATCGATCGGAGTGGAAATGGGACACTTGGTCAAGTGGCGCCGAGCGGCGGGAAGCAGAGGGTGAGCGGCCGGCGGGAAGCAGAGGGCGAGCGGCCGGCGGGAAGCAGGGGCCAAGCAGCGGAGAGGAGAGAGCGATGTACGTGTTCGCCCACGGTTCGCTGCTCTTCCCCGAGTCCTTGGCCCGGACACTGCCGGACGTGAACCTCGATGCCTGTGTCCCGGCACGGTGCCACGGGTTCCGGCGGACGTTCGGCGTGGCCTTCCCCAACGACGGCAGCCAGGCGGACAAGGCATTCTTCGAACCGGACGGCAACCGGCCCCGCTTCGTGGTGTTCGGGGACCTCGTGCCCGCGCATCACTCCTCGGCCAACGGCATCTGCGTGCCCGTGGACGAGGCGGCGCTCGGGATGCTCGCCCGCCGGGAACGGCGGTACACCACCGTGGAGATCACGGACCGGATCGACCCCTACCCCGGCGGCGAACCGCTGGCGGGCGAGGTGGTGGCGTTCGTCGGCAGGGCCGAGTTCACGCGGCCGGAGCACATCGAGCGCGGGGTGGTGCCCCGCGACTACGTGGACACGATCCTGCGCGGTGCTTCCCACTGGGAGTCCGTCTGTGGCGGGTTCGAACAGGACCTCCACGCCAGCACTGCCCTACCCCCGGCCGAACGGCTGCGGGACCTCACCCGCGTCGACTACCGGTAGCCGCTTCGGCCGTCACCCGATGCACCACTGCAGCGCAGTCTCCCCACTCGTCTCGGCGAGCGTGGCCCGGTTCAGGCCTCGGAGCGTGACGGTGAAGACGAGGGTGGTCCTGCCGTCGGGGTCGGCGGAATCGTACTGGTAGTCGGGCTGGATCACGGCCCGGAAGGTCCGGTCGTCCACGCGCTCCATGGCGAACACGTCCACCGTCTCCCCGTTCCAGCCGTAGGCGATGGACGCGGTCCGCACCTCGGCAACCGCCTCGTCCGGTCCGGTGACGATCGCGAAGACCTCCACCTGCCGGTCCCCGGTGCACTCCGGGACGACCACCTCGTCCGTGCTCTGCCTCAGTTCGAGGCCGAGCGGCTCGCCCTCGCCCTCGCCGTCGCCCTCATCCGGGCCCTCTCCCTCGTCGCCCGGCTCGAGAAGCCGATCGTCCGGAATGGCACCGTTGGTCAACTCGTCCAGCGGCGGGAACATGTCCACGTCCGGCACCTCCGACCGCCACGCCGGCACGGGCCCCACGGGCGGGTCGCCGCGCCACACCCACGCCTGCTCGCCCGCGGTGAGCGCCACCGTCACCTCCTCGGCCTCCACCTCCACGTAGCCGTCCGCCACGATCACCCACAGCAGCCCGATCGCCTCGTCCACGAACACGAGGAACTCCGTCCCCGACGCCGTCACCACCGCCCAGTCCGTCCCCACCACCGTGCGCGTGGTCACCTTGCCGTAGATCGTCCCGTGCGTCATCTGCGTGAGGCACACCGGCGCCGACAGGCTGGGCACGCCCTCCACGTGCAGGGTCGTGGCGCGGAAGACATCCAGGACGCAGCCGCTCATCTCCAGACGGGCACGGCCGGCGTCGTTGACGCTGACGCCGTCGCCCTCGGCCATGCCGCGGTGCTCGCTGGCCGGCACGAACTCGCGCGCGCGGCTCGCCCCGTCCAGCCGCTCCACGTCGCTCGTCACCGAGAGCAGGTCCGCCCCCGAGCCGTCGTCGGCGGTCAGCCACCACCACGCCCCGCCGGCCAGTACGAGCACCAGCACGACGACGGCGAACGTCCCCATCCGCGATCCACGTCCACTCATCGCTGCCCCTCCTTCGTCAGCCCGTTCGGCCTGCCAGCCTCCGGTGGCACTGCCCCTGCCGGTGCCCCCGTTGGCGTGCCCTCCTCCACCGGCCAGCCGAGTGCGAGGGCCAGCCCGAACACGAAGCCGGCAACCGCCCAGGCCACCACCTCCGCCGTCATCCCGGCGATCAGGAACCGCTCACTCCCACGCAACGCCACGAATCCCGCCACGCTGAGGACCACCACGAGGGCCGGCCCCCACCGCCGGCCGTGCGGCCATCCGGGGGCGGGCAGCGCCGTCGCCACGGCCAGGCCGAGCGCCGGCCCGAGCACCAGTCCCGGCACCAGCCACAGCCAGCCTGCGCCCGGTGGGCAGCCGTCGGCGCCGCCGGTGCACCCCACGCCGAGGAACCAGTTCGGTACCCAGAGCGCCGCGGCAACCACGAGCCCGGCCGCCAGCCCACCCACCGCCCCGGCGCGCAGGCGTTGGTGCCGGCTGGCCGCGGCCGTCATCCGGGGGAGTGCGAACAGGGCCACGCCCGCGACCAGCCCGGGGAGCGCGCTGACGGTGATCACGGCGGGGGCGTAGGCCCGCAGGTCGGCGCGGAAGGCCACCACCGTGACCGCCACGTACGCCAGCGCGAGCCCCACGGCACTCGCGATCCCGACTGCCCCCGCATCACCCATCAGGGCCGGCAGCCGGGGTGCCAGCCGGCGCCGCGCCACGTGGTAGCGCCGCCATGCCGCCACCCGGGTGGGGAGGCGGGGCCAGGCGGCGTCGTCGTCGGGATGGGCCACCGCCACGCACGCGAGGGCGTCCACGAGGTGCGAGCGCGCGGCCCGCGGCGCGTCCGCCACCCGCGCCACCAGCATCCCCGCCGACTCCGGCACGTGCCCCAACCCCACCTTCGCCGCCTCGCGCAGGGTCGCATCCGGGTCTCCCACGAGGCCCGCCAGCGTCTCGACCGCCGCCACCCGCTCGGCCGCCGCCTCACCCGGATGGTCCACCGACGACGTCGTCACCAGCTGTCCCAGCGCCCGCGCCGCGGCGGGGCGGGGGGGTCGGGGGATTTCGCCGCGCACGATGCGCAGGAGCGGGCCGAAGCCACAGGGCTCGCCGAGAGAGCCGAGGGACTCAGCGGCGGCGTCCTGCAGGTCGGCGAGTTCGGTGGGGGAGGGGAGCACGGTGCCGGGCGTGCCCGCCCATGGGCCGGGCATGCTCGCCGCCGGGCCGGAGGCGGTGGCGCCGGTCCCGCCCGTCGTGTGGCCCGTCGCGCCTGTCGCCGGGCCGGGGCCTCGTGGGCTCGCCCCCACCCCGTCCCCACACGACTCCTCCAGCACCCGCACCAGCTCCGCGCCGGCCAGCGGGGCCGTGGGCAGCCCGCGCATGGCGCCGAGCTGGTGGGCCGCGGCCTCCCGGTCGCGCGCGTGGGCGCTGTAGAGGTTGCGCAGGATGGTGGTGGGCAGGCGGGGGCGGATGGGGCGGAAGGTGAAGTCGGCGCCGTCGGGCCGGGCCTGGATGGTGCCGCCCACGGGGGTCTGGGCGGTGGCCGTGGGCCGCAGCCGGACGCGGGAGCGCCACGGCACCTCGGCGCAGACGAACGTGATGAGTTCGCGGGCGGTGACGGTGCCGTCGGGGCGTTGGCCGGAGTCGGCGAGGCCGTCGATGCCGTCGAGGAGGGCGCGGGTGAAGACCGAGTGCTGGCCGGCGCCGCCGTCGAGGACGGGCTGGTCCTCGGTGCCGGCCACGAGGATCCGGATGACCTGGTCCTGGCGGGCGCCGGCGTGGACGGCGTCGGTGAGGCGCAGTGCGGTGCCGGCGTAGCAGGCGTCGAGGACGAGCAGCACACGCTCGGCGGGGAGGGACCGGGCGTCCTCCACGAGCGCGGCCTCGGACAACCAGGACTCTGGCGTCGCACCGCCGTCCGCGGGAATCAGGTACCCCTCGGGGTGGTGCCCGGCTGCGGGGTTGCCGGCTGCACGGGTCGCGGCTCGGGAGGTCCCGGCTGCGGTGGTCGAGGACCCCCGGACGCTGATCCCATGCCCCGCGAAGAACACGAGCACCTCGTCAGCTGGCCGCAGGGTGGTGCGCCAGTCCTCGAGGACCCCGCGGATGGCCGCTGCGGTGGCATCGCGGTCCAGCAGCGAGATGACGGCGAAGCCGAAGTCGGCGGTGAGGCGCTGAGCGACGGCCACGGCGTCGTTGCGCGCATTGGCGAGATCCGCGTGGTGGGGGGCGTAGGTGTCGATGCCGACCACCAGCGCGACGCGCCGTCCCGCGGGGGCCTCGGTCCGTTCGGCCGTGCCCCGTGAAATCCCACGGACGTCCCCCCGCATGGGGATGGTCTCCTCCACAGGTGTTTGATCTCGCAGGGGTTCGCGGCTGTTTCGTGCAGGTTCGTTGCGCCGGTGCTTCCTGCGACGCGACAGGTGGGCTCCTGCGCCGGGAGTGCCGCCCACAACCCAGGAGGGGCCATGGCGGAGGACCACGGACGGACCCTGTGGGCGCTGGTCGTGGGCGTCGACGCCTACCCGGCACCGGTCCGGCCGCTCCACGGCTGCGTTGCCGACGCCACCCGGATCGCACAGCTGCTGCGCCGTCGCACCGAGGCGGCCGGGGACACGGCCGAGGTGCGCCTCCTGACGGACGCGGCGGTGACGCGCGAGGCCGTGCTCGCGGGGTTCCGGGAGCACCTCGCGGGGGCGGGGCCGCGGGACACCGCCGTCTTCTTCTACGCCGGGCACGGATCGCAGGAGAGTGCGTGGTTGCCCGCCCACCGTGCGGTGGAGCCGGACGGGCTGAACGAGACGCTCGTCCTCGCCGACAGCCGCGTGCCCGGCGGCCACGACCTCGCTGACAAGGAACTCGCCGTGCTCGTCGGGGAGGTGGCGGCCCGGGCGGGGCACGTCCTCGTGGTGCTGGACTGCTGCCACTCCGGCTCCGGGGTGCGCGCGCCCGCGGGTGGGGCGATCCGACACACGCCCGCCGATGACCGGCCTCGCGGCGTGGGCGACTACCTGGCGGGGGCGGCCGAGGACACTGCGGCCGGGGGCCTGGCAGTAGGGGACGCGGCAGCAGGGAACCTCGCGGAGCCGCCGCCGGCGGCCGGGCCGGGCGCACGGGACGCCCAGCGCGGCGCAGGGGACGCGGCGACGGCGGGAGGCGGCGGCGTCGTCGGCGGGTACGTGCTGCTGGCCGCCTGCCGGCCGGACCAGACGGCGAAGGAGGTCTCGCTGGACGGCGCCGCGCGTGGCGCGTTCTCCGTGGCGCTCGAGCGGGCGCTGGGCGGGCTGGCTGGGCCGGCGCGCTACGACGACGTCCACCGCTGGGTCGCCGCCGCCGTGCGCAACTTGGCGGCGGACCAGTCGCCGGTGCTGGAGGCGCCCTCGCCGAAGGACGCCCGCCGGCCGTTCCTCGGCGGCGTCGCGGCGCCGGCGGTGCCGGTGCACACCGCCGCGTGGGTGGCGGGCCGCGGCTGGGTCCTCGACGCCGGCCGGGCGCACGGGATGGCGCTGGGCTCGCCGGCCCGCCCGGCCGAGGTGTTCCTGCTCCCGGCCGCGGGCGGGGAGGCGGTGACCACGGCGCGCGTGGTGTCCGTGGGGGCGACGACGTCGCTGCTCCAGGTGGCTGACCCACTCGCCTTGGACGAGGGGTCGGTGTACCGCGCGGAGGTCACGCGGAACGGGCAGCCGGGGGTCGCGGTCGTGGTGACTGGGGAGCAGGCGGGTCGCGGGGCGCTGGCGAGTGGTGGTGTGCCGACGGTCGCGGCAGCGGTGCGGGAGCGGCTCGGGCGGTCGGCGGTGGTGCACGTGGCGGAGGCCGGGGAGCTCGAGGTGCGCTGCGAGCCCGGCGTGATCCGGGTGCTGCGGGCCGGCCTGGACGAGGAGGTGTGGGCGACCTGGACCCCGGGAGCCGGCGACGCCGGGCCGGCGGGGGGAGACGGCGTCGTCGAGAGGACGGCCGTCGAGAGGGCGGCCGCGGTGTGCGAGCACGTGGGCCGGTGGCTGGGCGTGGCCGCGCGGGCGAACCCGACGTCGCGGCTGGAAGCGGACGCCGTCGAGCTCGCGATCCTGGACGCCGCTGGTGCGCCGCTTCCCGCCCCGGACGGGTCGGTGGAGGTGTGGTACGCGGGGCCGGGGGAGTCGGACCGGCCGGTGGTGCGGATCCGGTGCGCCAACCGCTCGCTCGTGCCGCTGCACTGCGCCGTGCTGGTACTGGGCGACGACTATGGGATCGGGTGCCTCACGGTGGGTGAGTCGGTGCTGCTGCGGCTGGAGTGGGGACGCGTGGGCCGGCGTCGCCGCTGCCGGATGAGGGGCCGGACTGGACCACGCGGCAGGTGCTGCTGCGGACGCGGCGCCCGCCCGGCGAGGAGAGGCCCACGGCTTGATCAAAGGCCTCGTCGGTCTCGGTGAGCCGCTATCGTGGCTTCCGGGTGCCCGCGACGCTGCGGGCGCAGGGGACCGCGCCAATGGCGTGGAGAGCAGGAGGTCACAGTGGACGTTTCGACAGTTCGCCAGAAGGTGCAGCACTACCTGACCAAGCATGGTCGTGTGGAACTCGACGAGGATGGGGACTTCAGCCTCCGGATCGAGTCCGCGCGGGTGTTCATCCGGGCTGCCCCGTGGGGGGACGACGAGACGATCGTCAACGTCTGGTGCCTCGCGGTGATCGGAGCGTCTCCGTCACCTGAGCTCCACGAGTACATCGCCTACCAGACCGACGGCTACATCTTCGGGCACCTGGGCCTCTCGAAGCGTTCGGACGGCAAGGTGAACATCCTGTTCAGCCACCGCCTGCTCGGTGACTACCTCGACGAGGCCGAACTCATGAACGCAGTGATCGCGGTCGCGGCCACCACGAACAAGATGGACGAGGAGCTGGCCGAGCGCTTCGGCGGGCAGACCTTCCACGAGGCATGACGTCGCCGTCGCTGCCCCCGACGCTCGTCCGGCTCCTGGACACGGCCAAGAGCGAGGCGAAGCGCCGGGGCCACAAGGACATCACGGCGGGTCACCTCGCGGTCGCGTTGCTGAAGGATCACTCCGAGATCGCGGCGGCCCTCGGAGAGGCCTCCACGAAGGTGATCGAGGAGCGGTTGCGGGGACTCCCCCTTTCCTTCGACGAACCGCAAGTGACGGAAGAGACCTGGGAAATCCTGCGGGGGTGCGAGGGCGAGGATTCGCTCCGCGAGCTGGCCGAGCGGCTCTCTACCTGGGTCAAGGATCCGGGTGCAGCTCCGTTGGCCGTCGCGACGGGCGACGAGCCTGTCCCAGTTGCACAGGGCGCTGGTGGTGCGGACAAGGGGTCCTCGCGCGAGGCGGTCGCGGGATCGCGTACGGCGGTCACCTCACTGGTCGAGCCGGACGAATCCATCCGGGGCCGGGACGCCGCCGTGCGGCGGATCCTCGCATTGCTGCGCGCCCGGCACCGGGTCACGCCCCTCGTCGTCGCGCCCGAAGGCGCCGGCCGCACCTCGTTGCTCGGCGCACTCGCCGCGGCCATCAACCGTCTGCCTGAGGGCGACGCACTGGCTGGCACGCCGGTCCTCCGGGTGTCCGCGGAAGCGGTGGTCGCGGGTCGGAGGGCGGAGACGCTCAAGCGCGCCCTCGATGACATCGCGGGTGCCGCCGTCGTGGGGATCGACGACGTCGAGGTGCTGGGTGGCCTCGGCAGCTCCCTCACCGCTGACTTCGGCATGCTCTCGGTGCTCCGAACGTCAGTCGTGGACCCGGACCGCGCTCTCGTGCTCCTTCTGTCCCGCGGATACGTGGACCGCCTCCGGACCGTGGACAGGGAACTCCTCGAGGAGCTGGAGATCGTCGAGCTGCCCGACCTGCCACGTGACGACGTCATCGCAATCGCACAACAGCACGGTGCGGCACTCGCCGAACACCACGGTTCGGTGATCTCCGACGAGGTGATCCGGGCGGCATGCGCTCCACCGCGCGAAGCGGACCAGGTGACTCACCCATCGCTCGCGATCCTGCGCCTCGATCGGGCGGCAGCCCTGGCGAGCCAGGAGGCGCGCGCGGTCACGGTGTCCGATCTCGGTCTCCGAGCCATCCGGCGCCACCAGTTCGACCCTGAAGCAGCATCTCGCAACCTCGCCAAGGTGATCCTGGGACAGGACCACGTCCTGAAGAGGGTGGTCGACCGGCTCGTGGTCACACGGGCGGAACTGGACGCAAGGCCGGGCCGGCCCGACGGCGTGTTCCTCTTCGTGGGACCCACCGGAGTCGGCAAGACGGCGTTGGCACACGCCCTCGCGAACGAGGTGTACGGGGACGAGGACGCCGTCCTCCGGCTCGACATGAGTGAGTATGCGGAGAGCCACACGGTCTCGAAGCTGGTGGGTTCACCCCCCGGCTACGTCGGGCACACGGAGCCGGCGAACTGGCTGACCACCCGAATCCGCAACAACGAGGACGTGGTGCTCGTGCTGGACGAGATCGAGAAGGCCCACCCACAGGTGTGGAACACCTTCCTGCAGGTCTTCGACATCGGCCGACTCACGGACAGCCAGGGCCAGACCGCCCACTTCCGCAACACCGTCATCGTCATGACGTCCAACATCGGTGCCAGAGCCTTTACCACAACGAAGGCAGGATTCGGGGATCACGGCGATGCCCGGTCGGAGGAGAACGCCGTCCAACGCGCAGTGAAGGAGCGTATGGCACCGGAGTTGTTGAACCGGCTCGACGACATCCTCGTGTTCCAGCCGCTGAACCGCGAGACCGTGCTCGCCATCGCACGACACCAGATCGCCGACCTCATCGCTCGGGCCAGTTTGAGCGGACTGGCGCTCGAGGTCTCCGATGACGTCGTTCAAGAGGTGGCCGATGCCGGGTACTCGAAGGAGTACGGTGCTCGGCCGTTGCAGCGAGCGGTGGAGCGGATGTTGCTCGCCCCGCTGGCGAGGCTCGTGCCGGGACACTACCGTGCAGTCGCCGTGGAGGGGCGAGTGGCCATCGAGGCCATATCGCCGGAGTAGCCGAGTAGCCCGCGCGTGCCGGCTCTTCGACAATCGGCGCAGGCGATAGGCGCTAGTGTTTTCAGGCGAGTTGCGTTTCTGCAGCGGAGCACATGGCATCCGTAGCCCGGGTCCGTGCGCGAACAAGGAGGTTAACGTGGACGTCTCGACGGATGACCCGGAGGTGCCCGAGCAGCCGGGAGAGCTTGAGCAGGCCTCGAGCAAGAGAGCCCTCCGAGGTGGCCGGCGGCTCAAGATCGCCGGGCTGGCCGTCCTCGCACTGGGGCTCATGGCGCTTGGAGCGGCCGGAGGAAGCGTGTTGTGGCCGCGCCCCGTCGTCGTCCGGACGGTGGAGGTGACGCCGACCGCCGCGGCGGAGGAGGTCACGGCGATCATGATGCCGGACGTCCTCGGCCTCACGGGCGAGACCGCGCGCCTCGTCCTCACGGACGCGGGACTTCGCGGCGTGCCCGTCACGGTGACAGAGGAGCCCTTTGCCGGAGCGCCGGGTGTCGTGCTGGCCCAGGATCCGCTGGGAGGCAGCGACCTCGCCGACCTCCCTTCAGAGGTCCGGCTGACCCTTGCTGCCGCCACCACGACCCCGGATCTCGTGGGACAGGACGCGGGAGCAGCCAGGGCTGCGCTCGAGGAGCTCGGGGCGCGGGTGCGGTTCGAGTACGTCGTCGGTGACGGTTCCGCGACCGGGACCGTCGTCCGCTCCGCGCCGTCCGCGGGGGAGGCGCTGCCCGCGGAAGTCGTGCTCGGCGTCGCCGACCCCGGCGAGTCGGTGTACCTGACCAGCCTCGACATCGTGCGGGAGCGCGAACGTTGCTCCAAGACGTCGTCGGTGCAGGTCGATGGGGATGCCCTGACGTCGTCGTACGAGTGCCGTCCCTCTTCGGCCGAGCCCGACGGCGCCGCTGCAGTCGAGTTCGTGCTCGGCCGCAACGCCGTGCTGGTGTCCTTCACGCTCGGTGCCGACGACTTCGGCGAGGCCGGATCGGCTACTGTCCGCCTGCTCGCGGATGGCCTGGAGGTGTACTCCGGCCGGGCCACTCACGGCGAGTCGGAAGAGGTGAGCGTGCCCGTGCGGGACGCTCTCATCCTCCGGGTGGTGGTGAGCGCAGAGGACGCCGCGATCCCCACGGTGGTCCTCGGTGAACTCCGTGCCACCGGCGAGCCAGACCTGATCGCGCAGCTGGCGGGCCAATGAGGGGCCGACTCCAGGCCGCGCGGCTGGTCGCTCTCGCGGCCGTGCTCGCCGTCGGGATCGGGATGGTGGTCCCCGGCCCGTCCGCCGCAGATCCTGCCGCCGTCGGGGGGCTCGTCGGACGTGCGGTGGGCGCGCCGACGGAGCTCGTGGCGCCGTCGTCGGACGATCCCATCGTGATCGTGATGGACACGTCGGGTTCGATGAACGATGCCGATCCGGACTCCACCGACGGTGCCACCAAGCTGGAGACGGCCAAGGCCGCGATCATCGGGCTGCTCAAGGAGATGGATGGCGCGGAGGTCGCGCTGGTCACCTACCCCGCGGGAGCGGCAGGCCGGACGATGCCCGAGATCGACGACTGCCCCACCGGCCGGTGGATGATCGACCTGACCCCGCTCGACGTCGCGTCCGCCACGGCGGCCGTGCGGTCGATCACCGCCGACGGCGAGACCCCCACCGGTCCCACGCTCGAGGCGGTCGGGCATCGCCTCATCCAGACCGGGATCACCCGGGCCACGGTCATCCTCGTGACGGACGGGATGGAGAACTGCGGGCGGGGGACCTGCGATGTGGCGAAGACGTTCGCGTCCCTCGGCCTGGACCTCACCGTGCACGCGGTCGGGCTGTCGGATGACCCGGATCTCAAGGAGCAACTCGACTGCGTGGCACGGGCGACGGACGGACGCTCGGTCACCGTCAGAAACCTCGGAGTCCTGCAGGAGGAACTCTCGGCGTCCGTGCACGGGAGCCTGTTCATCGAAGTGGACATGCCGGAGACCGCGCAGCCGACATCCCGGCAGGCGAGTGAGCCGCCCGTGGGACGTGTGACCGTCACCGCGCAAGCGGTTGGGGTGGCGAATGTCGTGGTCTCGCTGAGCCTGACCAATCTCGGGAGCGCACCGGTTGCCGTGTCTCCGGCCAAGAGGCATCTCGGCAACCTTGCCGTGGACGAGTCGGTGGAGTCGACGTTCACGATGTACCCGGGAGCGGTCGATGTCGGGCCCGTCCGGTGGCGCGTCGTCGTCACGTCGGACCGGCCGAAGGACCGCCTTCCGTTCCTTCCGCAGACGGAGGAGCTGACCGGCTTCATCCAGGTGGGATCGCCGGGCGTGAGCGTGCAGGACGCCGGGAAGATCCTCAGGGACGCGAAGAACGTCGTGATCATGGGGGACTCGTACTCCTCCGGGGAGAACGGTGGGGAGTACCTCCCCGGTTCGGGGGACGAGTCCTGGGAGAACCGCTGCCATCGGTCCCGGAACGGGTACGGCTCGCTCCTCTTCCCGGAGGCGACCATCATCGCCTGCTCCGGGGCCGTGACGTCGGACTTCTTCCAGTACGACGAGCGCCGGGACAAGCTCGTCCCACCGCAGATCCAAGCCCTCCGGGACCTGGAGGAGGTCCCCGATCTCGTAATCCTCAGCGTGGGCGGCAATGATGCCATGTTCAGCAGCGTCATCCTCTACGCGCTCACCCAGGGGGTCAGCGTCCTGTGGGACGCCCCTGAGTGGGACGTCTCGTTACACCTTGTGGCCGAGATCGAGAAGGTGCTCAAGGCGGTGGACTCCGTGGTCAACAGCCCGGAGTGGATGGCCGCCCGCGATGGGAAGGCCGCACACATCCTGGTGATGCCATATCCCAATCTGCTGCCCACCACCACAGGCGGACGGAAATGCCTATACGGCATCACATCTGCCGAGGTCGACCGGATACGGGACTGGGAGTCGCAACTGAACGAGCGCGTCAGCGACGCCGTCGCCCGGGTGCCGGACCGCCCGATCCACTTCGTGGATCCGGTCTCGACCGCGTTCACCACTTCGATCTGTGACGATGATCCGCCCGCCTCTGCCACGAACCTCCCGGTGTCAGCGGCCGCGTGGGTGTCGAGCCAGTTCGGCTCCTCCTGGAAGCAGGAGATCTACCATCCCAACGCACGGGGCTACCGGGAGATGTCCAACGCGGTCATCGAGTGGTCACTCGTATCCGCGGACCAGGATCCCCAGGACTTTGGGCCGGCCCCGGCGCTGGCGAGTCCGATCGAGACCCGCATGTCCGCGGTGGAGCGAGTGCTGGTGGACATGGTTGGCGTGGAGAGTCGGTGGGGGCTCGTGGAGCCCGGAGGCGAGCTCGTGATCGACTGCGAGGAGTTCCCGGCCGAGACGCGGGGAGGCCTTGTCGATGAGGTGTGCGACGTCGTCGACGGTACATCGGACTTCCTCATCCTCGTCCAGTCCGACCCCCAGTTCATCGGGTACGTCCACGGGGATCCCACGGATCGCGATGGGCTCACGGTCCGGCTGCCGCTGGACCTCGCGAGCGGCACGCACACGCTGATCGTCCAGGGCTTGGATCAGGACGGCTCGGTGCTGGAAGGTCGGCTCGAGTTCGAGGTGAGTCCGCCGGGGACGATCCGCGCGATCGGTCTCGCCATGCTTGCGGTCATCCTCTTCGTGGTCTCTGGGGTGCTCTTCGGCATAGGTGCTTTCAGGAGCCGTCGGGCCGGACTCCACCGAGCCATCGAGGCGCAGTGATGCCACGCGGACGCTGGGGGAGGGGAGTCAATGGAGCTTCTTGACGCACTCATCGTGCTGGTGGGTATCGGCGTGGTCTTCGGGATCATGTTCAGGGGCGTCCGGCGGCTGCGCTCCGGCGCGGGGACGGGGATCGACAGCGCAGGCTCGCGTGGTGGTGTCACTGCCTTCCTCGTGGGGCTCGTGGCCGCCCTGGCGGTGGCGCAGTTGGCGGTCGGGGGCGCCTCGCCAACTCCTCTGTCGACCGTCGGGTTCGGGGTGGGCCTGCTGGCCGCGCTGCTCACCGTCCCGGGTGGGTTGTCCCCGATCATCGAGTGGGGCTTCTCCGTTATTGGCGCGGTGGCGGCGATTCCGGCGATCGCGGTGCTCGTCCGGGGGTCCGACTGCCCTGGAGCAGAGGTGGTGCCGTGGGCGGGGCGGCTGGCGACGGCGGTGCTCCTCGTGTTCTGCATTGTTCTCGGCGCGGGTTTCGCCTTCGGGCTCGGGGAGCTCAAACCGCTCGCCGGGCTGGCTTGGTTTGGTGCCATCGAGGTGCTCTCGTTCCTGCAGACACCCGGCGGGGTGGACCTGTTCTCAGCGGGGGAGTGGGCCTTGGCGGCCAGTATCGCCGCGGCCATCATCCTCGGCTTCCTGGCCAGCAAGCATCCCGAATTAGTGCTCGGCACGGCGGGGGCGAGCATGGTGGTAGCGCAGGCGGGGCTGGTGGACGCCGGCTTGGGGTGCGCCGCGCCCGCGGGTTCAGGGGCCGCGGCGCTCGGGTTCGTGCTTGCCCCGTTCCTCGTGGCCTTCGTGGCAATGAAACTCGTGGCCGGGTGGCTCAGGCGGTGACGTGCGCCTTCCAAGATTGAGGCGCACTCCCTGCTCGCCGACTCAGTTGGTCGATAATCAGGCTCGCCGCTTTTCAAGCCGATATTCTGCGGGACCTGATCTCAGACGGCCCGCGAACCTACATTATCAACACCACTGGGCAAGTTCCTATCCGCTATTTCGCGGGACCTGATCTCAGACCTGCATCTGGCACGCGAAGAAGCGTACGGAATGAGGTTTCTATCCGCTATTTCGCGGGACCTGATCTCAGACGACAACCTTGAGTGGGTCGAAGAGCCCAACAAGGTTTCTATCCGCTATTTCGCGGGACCTGATCTCAGACTCGAAGAACGCGCGCTTCTTCAAGGACGTGGCCACCAGTTTCTATCCGCTATTTCGCGGGACCTGATCTCAGACGATACGAACTGACCGCGACAGGACTCGCGGGCACCGAGTTTCTATCCGCTATTTCGCGGGACCTGATCTCAGACACCATCGACCTCATCAACACCGTGGACGACACCCGGTTTCTATCCGCTATTTCGCGGGACCTGATCTCAGACTCACCACCATCCGCGGATTCTCCCAGATCGTCCCGTTTCTATCCGCTATTTCGCGGGACCTGATCTCAGACTCGGTATGCTTGCCGATGCGACCATCACCATCTTCTGTTTCTATCCGCTATTTCGCGGGACCTGATCTCAGACCTACCTTAGCGCCCACATCCCTCCTCGGGACGGCGTTTCTATCCGCTATTTCGCGGGACCTGATCTCAGACATGCGCTACAACATCACGATCAACGTCGCGACGATCGGTTTCTATCCGCTATTTCGCGGGACCTGATCTCAGACATCGCCATCGTCATCGGCGTAATCGCAGCGCTGGTGTTTCTATCCGCTATTTCGCGGGACCTGATCTCAGACGATCCGCACTGACGTTGCACGACCCGTCGTGCCGAAGTTTCTATCCGCTATTTCGCGGGACCTGATCTCAGACACCCACAGGTGACCCTCAATGGGGAACTCCAGATCTGTTTCTATCCGCTATTTCGCGGGACCTGATCTCAGACGGATCACGTAGAAGAGATTCTAGCTTGCGCTGGGATGTTTCTATCCGCTATTTCGCGGGACCTGATCTCAGACAAGTTTGGGCTGAAGATCTAGGTCTCACCCACTGCCGTTTCTATCCGCTATTTCGCGGGACCTGATCTCAGACCCCTGGGTCTGCTGGGCCTGCAAGAAGGTCCAGTTTCTATCCGCTATTTCGCGGGACCTGATCTCAGACACGGCGGATGGTCAACAATCCTTAGTCATGAACTGTTTCTATCCGCTATTTCGCGGGACCTGATCTCAGACTGTACCCCCGTTCTTGAGCCTGTGACCAGCACTGTTGGTGTGTGTCTGCTCACGAGGTCCCCAATGGACCGCTGGGCGGGGGCTCCAATCCGCCCCAATGTGCTGTTGCCGCAGGTCGTGGGCTTGCACACGAGACGGTACTTCTCACCAGTCGCCCACCCACCCCTCACAGCGCCGCCCAGTACAGGGACGCGGGTTGGATGTTGGCCTGTCCGACCTCGCGGTGGGCTTCCCAGCAGGTCTGGCACTGGCGGAAGAAGTAGACGGAATCCTCCCCGGGGTTGATGAGGTCCCGCACTGTGGCCAGCAGGCTGTCGAGGTCCTCTGGAGCCAGCGTGAGGAGGAAGACGGAGTACTGGATGCGGTCGCCCCAGGTCTGGAGCAACGCGGCCAGCTTCGCACGGCGGTCGTCACGCTTCACGTCGTAACTCACGACCATGGTCAGCGCCATGACAGGCCCGTCCAGACGTGTTCGGGTTCGTGGAGTGCACGGACCAGGCGCTGTGCCTGACGGTAGAGATGCCGTCGCAGGCTGCCGGAGTAATCGGGGAGTGCGCCCCTTGTGGTCTGGAGCATGCGGTGCTCGTACGCGTCTACCATGGCGGTGCGGCCTGCCTTGGTGAGGAGTACACCTGCTCGATCGGGCTCGGTGCGGCCGTGGTCGCTGTTCAGTTGCGTACGCCGGGCGGATCCCAGGACTGCCTGGTCCACCACCAGGGGCCTGAACTCCTCCATCAGGTCGAGCGCGAGGCTCGGGCGGCCGTCGGTGTCGGCATGGAGGAAGCCGATCGACGGATCCAGTCCGGCTGCCCTGAGCGCAGTCTCGCACTCGCCGAGCAGGATCGTGTACAGGTAGGAGAGCGCGGCGTTCGGCACGTCGAGCGGTGGCCGTCGGGATCGTGCCTCGAAGCGGAGAGCGTCCGGGAAGAGCGCGCCGAGCGCGGGGAAGTACTCACTCGCGGCGGCACCTTCGATGCCACGCACCTCGTCCACGGTCACGCATTCCGGCAACATGTCCCTGAGGTGCGTGATCGCCCGGACGGCTGGCGGGATGGCCTCCACGTGCGATCGCCGCGCGTAACGTCGCAGCAGGACTGCCTGCTTCAGGAGCTTCGCCTGGACGAACCTCCGCGCGAAGTTGAGGCTCGTGGCGGCGTCCTCACTGGCGTGAACCTGTGTCTTCAGGCGCTTCGGTCTGGCGGTGTCCGAGGCGGGCGAGAGAGACCCCAGGTACGTGCCGCGTCGTGACGCGAAGATGGTGCTCACTCCTTGGCTCAGCGCCCAGTTGCGGGCCCCGGAGGAGAAGCCCACTGCGCCGAAGCAGGCAACCCGTGACACCTGGCCGGTGGGCAGGTCCAACAGGGGAGCGTCGTCGGCCGACTCAACCACCAGACGCCCCTGACGGATCCGCACGTGGCTCCCCTGGGAGCCCACGTAGACAACGCGCCTGTCCGGCGCTTCCACCCGGTGGTGCGGGATGGCTGGCGGGTAGCGCGATCCGAAGTCCTCCCCGAGGAAGCAGAAGCCCTGTTCGAAGGACATCACGTCCGTCTTGTCCGAACCCAATCTCATCCCCATCCTTTCCAGAGCCGCGGTGGCCACGCGCGCTGCTTCCCATGCGTCGCCCGGCGTCTCGGTGGCCACCACGATGTCGTCGGCGTAGCGCACGAGGGCGAAGCCCTCCTCAAGGAGCGGCTCGTCCAACCGGGTCAGCACCGGGTTGGTGAGGATGGGGGAGAGCGCACACCCGAGCGGAAGCCCCCGCAGCAGCGTCCGGGTGCCGCCCGCTGCCCGGCTGGGTCGTTGGAACAGGAGTGTGACCAGAGCTGTCAGGGCGTCACTCTTGACCAGGCACTCGAACATGCGGAGAGCGAGGCCAGCCGGAATCGACGGGAAGCACTCGTCGACATCCGTGCGCAGCACGAAGCCCAAGCCCTCATCGCGGAGAGCGACCACCGCCTGCACGGCGTCCGCGACTCCCAATCCCGGACGGTAACCGAACGCGGCGGGCCCCAGCCACGGATCCACGAGGGGAGTCACCATGTCAAGCAGGGCGCGTTCCACCACACGATCGCGGGCGCTCGGCACATGGATCGTCCGTGTCCGCTCGCCCGAGATGATCTCCACCGCCGTCAGGTCGTGTGGCTTCCACGTTCCGTCCGCGAGTTGGACGGCCAGGCCGTCAAGGTTCTCGCCGGCATGCTCCGCGAAACGAGCGACAGAACCCGCCATCGTGCCGTCTTGGAGGTCTCGGGCCAGCACCTCGGCCCAGGCCTGCTCGAGCGCGCCGCGTGTCGGAACACCCACCCCGGTCACCGCGGCACCGGCCCCTCAGGTCCCGGTGGACCGTTGGCTGGCTGGCTGCCACGTCGGCTCGAGCCGCGTCACCCCGAGCCCCTTGGTCGTCGCAGCGCCCACACCCGCGAAGTCCGCGAGCGCGAACAGTGGCCCGACCTCGGCGGCGGCGTCGGCGTCGTCGCACTGGTAACGCACGCGCCCCACGAAGCCCGAGTAATGGACGCGACGATCGCCGCGCCCGAGAACGACGACGTCGCTCGCGCCGTCGAGATCGGACACCCAGATGGCGCGCGTGACCTGTGGGGACAGGTCGCGGGCTCCGAGCCCACTCCATCTCGCCCAGCGTTGCCCGAGGCCCCTCAGCAGCGACTCGGGTGCCGGCCAGGGGGAGGTGCGCTCCCCTTGGCGGAACGACGCCGGCGTCTCGAAGTGAACCGTCCACGCGCGATCCGTGGTGAAATTCGCGAGTTCCTCCCAGCCTCGATCCAGGAGCAGCACCGGTGGCGCGGTCACCGTGGTGAACTGGCGCCCGAATCTCAGCTCCGTTCCGGGAACGGCGTGGACTCGGAAGTACCACTCGGACTCAGCGTCCAGCAGGCCGACCTCCACGGCGCAGCCCCTCCCCAGCCGCCGCACTGGCGAGATCGAGTAGGGCTTCAGGTCGGCGTCGTGCGCGACGGCCGCGCCGTCGAGCCAGCCGGAGATCGCGGCGTGGAGGTGGACGAGCTCAACTCGGCTCACGTCCACGCGATCCAGGGGGACCACCCAGCGGCTGGGCATGTCACGTGTCCTCAGGCTGCGGGGCGGCGCCACTGCCAGGGCGGAGGCCGGCGAGGGGGACGAACCGGCCCAGCGCGCGGCACCCGATCGGTGTCCCCCGCTCGTCGCGCACCTCGTCCACGGGGAACAGCAGGTCGTCCCGCCGCCCGATCAGGGCCGCCGCCGTCACTCGTGAGACCACGTACCGGACGTCGGGCTGTGGCGCGGGCAGCCCGGTGACGTCTTCCGCGTACGCCACGTCCACGAACGGAAGCTCGCCCAGCTCCGTGGAGGTGGCGACGACGCCGGAGCGTACCTCCCCGACGCGCGCCGGGGAGCCGTCGGGGGCCTTGTCCACGTAGGGCTCATCGTGCTCATCGAAGACGACGAGGTGGTGGGGGGTCAGGTTGAGGATCCGCAGGGTCATTGGGCGGCCTCCAGGAGAGCGAGCAGTTCGCGTGGGTCACGCTGTTCGGAGAGCAGCCAGATCGGCTCCCACGTGCCCGAACGCTGGTTGTAGTTGAGGGGCAGGAGGTAGCGCCATGGGTGCAGGCAGGCGTCGTTCGAGCACCCCTCGAGGCCGCAGCCTGGATCCAGAGAACGGGCTGTGCCCGGTCGCCGGTGCGCCGGAGACAGGAGGTATCCAGCAGCGAAGGAGACGGTCTTGGGGACTCGGGAGGTGATGACCACAGGCGTGTCACGGCTTTCGTGCAGGGCAGCGCGGACGGCTTCGTTCCAGGCGGTGGCCGCGACGGCAGGATGAACATGACCCTGGTGTGGGGTGGTGCTCACGGTCACCTTTTGTGGAACACCATCACGCACGACCCCCACGACAGTTCGGGTCTGGACGCGCAAGGGCAATGGGGCGAAGTCCGGTTCGCCGGTGAGCGCCGCGTGGACGTGAATGCCGGCCCTTCCGTCGAATTCACTGCGAACTGGTGTGACATCGAGAAAGCCAGGTCGTGACTCTGGAGGTTTCCCAGCTTCACCGAGCTGCCACGCGAATTCGGGATTCCCGAAGTCCAGTAATCGAGATCCCCTCGGGAGGACCGCCTTCGAAGCGAGCGCGTAGGCGGCCGGTGCGAGGATGTCGGGCGCGACAGCGACACCGGTGGCGCGATCGTCGGCAGCAAGACGCTCTTCCAACTTGTCCGACACTGAGGCGACTGGAACTCGCACATCGATGACGCCATCCGTGGGTGACACATCGAGGTCCCGGCTGAGCGGCTGGATGCGGAGGTACTCCTGCTCCGCGGTTCTGAGTGAACCCTCATGCCAGTTGGGCATCCATGGTGCGAGGAGCCGCAGGTAATAGAGCGTCCCTGCCTTGTCGTCGAGCCGGCGTTCCCAGGATCGCGTGGCCAGAAGTAGCAGGAGGGACACCGCCGACCCCGCGATCCACATCGAGATCCGCCGCCAGTCGGGGGTGCTCGAAGAAGCGATGTGTTCGAGGACGAGTGTGATGAGCACTACGGGGACAAAGCCAAGGACCTTGGACAGCGACCTCGCCGCAGCCCGTCTCCGCCTCACGCGCGTCGCGCGCCCATCCTTCGTGGTCACACTCGCACGCCGAGGAACGTCAGCTGCACCGGATCCGTCACCTGCAGCACGTTGACCGGCAGGCCGCGCAGTTCGGGTGCGAGGTTCACCGGCCCTCCGACAGGCCATGTCGCGGTCTCAAGGACGGAGACGACCGCGTCGTCGTCGCTGGCGGCGGTCTTCTCCAGCACTGCCCCAGTGACGGCGGGTGTCCCGGTGGCGGGGCCGAGGGGGTCGATGCGCCAGCGTCCCCAGACGTCGTCTCCCCACGCCCACACGTGCGTGGCGGCGGGGAGCGTGTGCGGTGCGGTGTTCTCGATGTGTGCGCCGTCGGGGTCGCACCAGTACCAGCCGGTGAACCTGTCCGACGAGGCGAGGTCGCGCCAGGCGACGTGGGGTTGTGCGGTCAGCGTGTAGCTCATGCGGTCAGCACCTCCTTCGGGGCAAGGACACCCTTGGCCCACGTCACGATCGCCGCGCTGTCGACGGGCCCGACGATGGGAGCCGTGCCATCGGCCAGCTTCAGCCGGCCGTAGCCACGGGTGGTGCCGCCACCCACTCCGACGAACCCGTCGTGGATGTCGCGGACCACATGGTTCAGCAGGTTGGCCACCTCTGCGGGCAGGTCGAGGGTGGACTCTATACGGGAGTCCGTCAGCGAGCCCTCCTCCACGGCGTCGACGGCGAAGAGCAGGCCCTCGTGGGCGCCGCCGCTGACGCGGTCGATCGCGACATGGGTCCGCTCCACTCGTGCCGCTGCCCTGCCGTCAGGTGCGGTGAGGGCCGAGTCCGGGAAGGCGAGGCACCCCCGACGTCCCGTGACGTCAGCCCTCGACGTCCCACCCACTCCGAACAGGGCCTCCTGGACCATCGCGAGATCGCCGGAGCTCGCGCCGCACAGCGTCAGGATGTGCTCCACGCGGTGACGGACGATTCCCTTCCACGAGCTGCCCGGGATGATCGGAGTGCCCACCGCCGTCCGGTGCTTCCTCGCGGAGGGCCGCACCTCACCGCTCGGGTTCTCGCCCTGCGCACCGATCCCGCCCACGTGCACCGGCTCCACGACGGCCCACCGCAGCGCGAGCGACCACGCCGCGTCCCGCAGTTCCTCGCCCCGGAGCGAGGTCACCGTGACGCCCGTGGGTGGGACTCCCGTGCCGCTCAGCCAAGCCGCCCGCCCGTCCAGCCACCAGGTCAGGCCCACCTCGTCCGACAGGTCCACCGGGAAGGCCGTGACCGTGGTGACGCGAGCCCGCCCGTTGCCGGTGGAACGCCGTCGGCCGACGACGGGCTGCCACGCGGCGAGCGCGTCCAGAAGCCCAGGATCCGGATCTCCGTCATGCTGGAGATACCAGCTCAGCCGCGTCCGGCGGGCTTCCGCGGAGGAGGACGCCTCGAGAACATCCACCCGCTGTTCCCTGCGCAACGATCCCTCCTTCGGGGCACGCCGCGCGGGGTCGATCGCCGTGGTGCCGTACTCCGTGATCGCGGCCGTTCCCTCGACGCGGCTGCCGAGCGCCCGGAGCGGGGAGCGCGTCCGCGTGATCGAGCCGGTGGACACCTCGAGGGCACCCGGCTGGGGACCCAGCCAAGACTCGGCCCGCTCGGCGAGGTGCCGGCGGAGCGCACCCACCAGGGAGGTGGAGGGGACGTACGGCAGCAGTTCGTCACCGCGCGGGTCCACCTGGATGGGCAGGTCCACCGGGTCGCGCAGGGAGGCGACTCCACCGACGCCCCACGACTGCAGGATCTCCAGCTCGACTCGGATCATCGTGATGGTCATCGGTGGGCCTCCCTCAGGGCGTCGAGGCGGTTCCTCATCGTCGGGAGGTCCTCCACCGCCAACAGGGCACTCAGACTGGCGCGTGCGCCAGCACCGAGCTGCATCGCCCACGGCTGCCGCAGGACAGCGGCCAGGGCCTCTCCCCGGGTACCCGGCCGGGCTTCAAGAACAGACCGGACTCCCTCGGCCACCCGTGGCAGCAACGCGGGAAGGTCGCCGGCGGGAACGACGGCGATGAACCGGTCGAGGGGATCCTCAGCCGGGGCCCGCTCCGCCGGTTCCGCCACGGATCGTTGCGCCGGCACCGGGCCCTCCATCGCGACGACTTCGATCTCTCCGAAGCCTTCCAACCGTCGGAGACCCAGGCCCGGGACGAGCTGCCGCGTTGCGTCCGCGGGAAGACCCTCGATCACGAACGTGCTGCCAGCCTCGCACGCGAGGTCCTCCGGTTTGGGGAGCCCGCTCGCCACGTGCCAGCCCGACACCCGGGCGGGCCGGACCCATTCATCGACGACGCGCGCCTCCGGCCAGCACCGCCGCAGCGTGGGCCCGAGGTCGAGCGTCGGAGCCCCGCAGTCATCGATCACGATCAGCGGGCTGAGCGTCCGTAAGGTGACCCGCTCCGGGCTGAGCGCCGTCCCAACGGCTCCGGAGAGGCCAGACTGGTCGAGCGCCCGCGCGCACGTCCACCCGGTCTGGCCCATGTGGCTCCGCTGGCCACCGATGCGGAGCTCGCGGGGTTGCGTCAGCCAGGCGAGATCCTCGGTGTGGGCATCGGGATTGAGCATCACGACCGAGCCGCGCAGCACGGTCCTGCTGCGGACGGCGCGCCGCGTGAACAGCTGGTCGTCCTGGGCGGTCTCGTCGGCCGCCAGTGCGGTGCGCGTGACGTGCACGGTCCGGGGTGTCTCGGTCCACGCCCATCCCCGGCCGGCGTCCAGCGCGCCGCCACAGGTGGGGCACTTCTTCATGGGCTCACCCTGCTGCGCGAGGTCATGCCACTCCACTGGGCACGCGGGTGTGGGGTACTTGCAGCGGCGCGCCGAGATCGGCTCGAGGGACATCCCGTCGGGCACCGCCTGGCGCACGATCAGGTCGGACTCGAACAATTCGCGGAATCGCGCGGCGTTCGCGCCGCTCGGGGCGTCCCCGGCCCACCAGGCGGCGGCCAGCGCGCCGCGGACCACGCTCCCCGGGATCACCTCATGGATGCGGCGGGAGTTCCCCACTTCCCCACCCCGTGCTGCGGAGATCCTTCCGAGTGCCTTCAGGGTGTAGTGCAGGACGACGGCGCCCGAGCCGCCCGGGCTGGTGCCGTCGGGGCGGGTGGGTGTGACGGTGGCTGTCATGCCGGCACCTCCATCAGTCGGAGCAGAGCGCGTGTGTCCTCGACGGTCCACGCCGTCGCGCTCCCGGTTCGGATGTCGGTGACGCTGACCCACCCTTCGCCGCGCCGCCGGGACCCGCCGAGGCCGCTGATGGAACGGGCAGACGCGCGGAGGACCAGCTGGTCGCGGGTCAGCGTGGCGGAATCGAGGGCCCGGCGCGGCGCGACCGTGAAGGTGGCCTCGGACGCCCAGAGGTGTTCGCCCAGCATCAGGAAGCCGGTCTCGGCGGCGCCGTCATCGGTGTCAGCGAGCTTGAGCCGCGCCATCCGCTCGGACTGCGGTGCGCGCTCGAACGCGGCGTCCGACCAGAGCCAGCCCGACTCGCATGCCGGCGAGCCGAAGATCGCCTCCACCACGCTTGCTGGGAGCTGGAGGACGTTGAGGGCCTGCGCTCGCATCAGTCCCTTGAGGCTGCTCCCGGGCAGGGGCACCTCATGGTCGACCGTGCTGTCGAGGCCCTCAGCGGGGGTACCGGACCCGACGTGGAAAGGTCCGCGGAATATGACCCGGAACGTCAGCCGGGCATCGGTCGGGGTCACGTCTCGGGTCCTCCTGTCTGAGGGACCGGCCACCAGCGGGCGCGGGAGAGCAGGTCACGTGTGAGAGTGGCGGCCTCGGCCGCAACCGCCGGATCCTTGGACTCGAGGCCCGGGACAAGGGTGCGGCCCGTTCGGCGCGCCCATTGGGCTGCCAGCGCAGCCGCTGTCACCGCTCCCTCCCCGTTCGGGCCCCACGCAGAGGCGAGGACACTTGCCAGCGACGTACGGGCCGACGGTGGCATGCGCATCACGTCCAGTCGCGCCGTGGCCTCAGCACCGCGGCTCCCATCCGGGTCCAGATCCTCGAGCAGGTCCGTGAGCCTGGCCACGCGGTCACGGGGCGGGTGGGGCTCCGTGGTCAGGTCAGCCCAGACGACTGCACCGGTGAGTCCACGTGTGGCCCGCTTGGCCTGCTTCAGGGCGGCCGTGGCGAGGGCGTGCGTGTCGGCGATCGGGTGGCGGGAGTCGGCGAACACCAGGCCGATACCGAGAGACGGCGTCGGCAGTCTCTCAAGGGTGGACCTCGACTCCTCCCCGAGCTTGGCCTCCTCTGCGATTTCCCGCAGCGCTCCCCGCATCTCGTGGTCGAACTCGCGGCCGAGGTAGGCGGCGAACCGCCACGCCTCGCGTGCGGGCACGCTGACGAACACATCGTCACCCCCCACGAAGTGGACGATGCCGGCCTGGACGGCCGAGGAGGGTGCGATCAGCGTGAGAGCCCGGCAGACCGCGGTGCGGGTGGCGGTGCTGAGCGCGTCCACGGCCATCCCGTTGACCGTGTCGTTCTTCAGGTCACGCAGCTGGGAGAAGATGTCACCCACCCGGTTGCCGTCCGCCACCACCGTCGCCAGGTGGTTGGAGGACTCCCGGCGTCCCACCGCACTGGACACCGCGGGGAGGCCCCCGATGCGCGCCAGCTCGTCGAAGTCCCGCGGTGGTCGGCCAGGAGGAGGACAGGCATCGTTGCCGCGTGGAGCGGCCGTGTCACGCTGGGTGCCGGTGCGTTCCCGTGCGGTGGCCGCAGCCTCGCGGGCCGCGCAGTCTGCGCCGAGTCCACCACCGGCCGCAGCAGGCTCCGCACGGCATTCGGGGCATGTTCGGGCCAGTGTTGCCTCCAATGGGGCGGCAGGCCGTACGAGCCGGATGACGGCGTCGTCCTGGAACTTGCCGTAGGCCTCGGTGTAGCTCCGCGCGTCTGTCCACCAGGCCTCCCAGTCAACACCGGGGAGGCCTGACGATAGCTCTCGGAGCAGGCGGTGGGCGACGACGTCGGGGCTCACCTGGGGAGCGACCGTGAGGGCGACGACGCCGTCGACGTCACCGGCGTCGTCGACGACCGTGACGGTGCCGGACCAGCCCTGGGAGGCCAAGAAGCGGGTGACCGTGCTCGTAGAGGTTTCCGCGCTCAGTGCGGCGGATGCGCCGCGCATCAACCGCAGCTTCGGGGTGCGGATGAGCCAGGACTGGATGCGGACAGCGGATACGGCAAGGTACGTGGTCATCGCCGGCCACCTCTGCGCTCGGGGTCGATCGGGAGGTCCGGGCGGGTGTCCGAGCCATCCTTCTCGACGAGCGATGGCAACGGATGCCAGGGACGATTGTGGGGTGGTGGACCCGCGAGCCTCTCGCCGTTGGCCTGCCCGAAGAAGTGGTAGGACTCGTCGAAGGGAACGAATCCGCGCTGGTTCGGCACGTCGATCTGGTCCCAGGTGGCGCCGGGCGGGTAGGCGACGTGATCCCGCCAGTCCCCGGCGCCGTCCAGGTCAAGGAGCCGCGCGACCGCACGCGGATTCTCCAGGCGGCCCGCACGCGCCACGATGCGCGGGTACACCGACCTGTCGAACCCGGGATCGGGCAGGGGTGCTGCGTGGGCGCCGTAGCGGTCGCTGGAGTGCCACATGGAGAAGGTGGTGATGCGGGCGGCGACGGCTCCCAGACCGAATGGTTTGCCGCCGCCGAGGTGGGTGGCGACGCGCGCGGTCGGCCGGTACAGCGTCAGCAGGCGCGCGGGATCGATCGCGATGAGGAGCGACTGGAGTGCCACGTCGTCCAGTCCCTCGAAGGTGATCTCCTGGGTAAGGGTGGTCCCGGCGGGGACGAGTTGCGCGGCGCGCGAGAGACCCTTGCGGCTCTGGTGATCCCGGGCCTTGTAGCGGGGGAGCACCGGCGTGCTGCGCCGCAGTTCGCTGCTCCAGCGGTCTGCCTGCCGATCGGGGTCGACGTGCCAGTAGAACTTCCGGCCACGGAGCTGGCGTGGCTCGGGCTGGTCCACCGTTGACCCCCAGTGAGACGCGATGTCGCCGAGTTCCTCCGAGGTGCCGCGGTCCACGAGCGTGAAGACGCCAGCCCCGAGACGGGGCGAACTCAGCGGCGCCAGTTGCACGTCAAGGGGCCTCACCCCTGTTGTGCTCCGCGCCGAGCCGAAGCGGACGTGGCCGGCGTAGGCGTCCTGCCGCCCCTCCCCGCTCTGGGCGCCGGAGGTGTCGGCCGAGCCGAAGATCGTGCAGGAGAGACACAGACCGCCCTCCGGTCCGCGGGTCCCGGGGCGGGGGTCACTGGGCTCTGTCGTCCAGCACGCCAGCAGACTGGGGGGGACGCGTTCGCCCGCCGTGGCCGTGCCCGTTTCACGCCAGATCCGTGCGAGCCTGATCGATTCGACCGTGGCCTCGTCCGCCGTGAGCGTGACCCAGACGACGTCGCCCGCGTGCAGGAAACCGGTTGCCCGGGCGCGTTCTCCGACGGGCTGGTTCCGCCACTTGACCCTCGCGTACTGCGTGGCGCCCTTCCAGTCCGCCGCGTCACCGCGCCGCTCGCCCTGCCGGAGCTCCTGACGGTCTCGTGAGCCCTCGCAGGCGGACCAGAACTGCTTGGCGGCCTGCTCAGGTACCACCGCACGCTGCGCGGAGCCGATGATCCCGGCAGCCCAGAAGCAGTCCGCAGGCGTGCCGTCCTCACGCGTTGGCCTGCGCGCCGAGGTGTCCGTGATCAGGAGTACTGAGCCCTGGTCTGGAAGAGCTGCCTCGGCGGTTGCGCCGTCATCGTGCGAGATCGCCGCGCGAGTGACTGGGGAGACGCCGGTGACGTCGAAGACCTCATCCGCCTGCCGGAGCTCGCTCGGCTCCCTAACTCCGCTGATCGTGATGATGTCCCCAGTGCGGGGGAGACGGTTGATGCGGCGGTCTGCGTAGGCCTTCCGCAACGAGGTGGACTCCACCCACTCGACGCCGTCGCACGGCGACACCTCCAGGGGGACGCCGTCGCGTGACCTGGTGACGACGGCGAGCACCGCGGGAGCGTCGTCGCTCTCCGCTCCACTACGGGCGGGCAGGCGGTAGCCGGGGATGAACTCGCTGTCGAAGACGCGGAGGCAGCCGTTGAACAGGGTTTCGTGGGCGCTGCGGACCGAGCCCTTGATTGCGGACCCCGGAATTCGCACGGTGCCATCTGCGCGAAGCCAGCCCTCTTCGCGCGCCTTCACCGGGAGGAGAAGGGGTGTCTGCAGCACCCACTCGACCGTGAAGCTGCCGGTGAAGCGCTTCTCCTCGGGGCCCTCCGTGTGGAGCGGCGGCGAGGCGCGCCGAACACCTGACGCCGGCAACGGTACGAAGGTGTACGGGTTGATGAACCGGTCGCGCGGAACAGGCGGCATCGTCAGCGGTCTCGCTTTCCCCCGGCGTGCGAGCACGCATCGGCACGAACTCGATCACGGTATCCCGGGCCCTTGCAGGCGCGGTGGAGGCGCGCCACAGGTCGGTGTCCCCCAAATCGGGGACACCGAGGTGGCTGCCAGTTCGCCGACGCACTCTGACTCAAGCGACAAGAAGCAGAAGCTGGACCGTGACGAGTTGTTATCCGCTATTTCGCGGAACCTGATCTCAGACCCGGAGGTCTACAACGGGCTGCTCGACGTCTTCACGCTACTATCCACTATTTCGTGGGACCTGATCTCAGACCGCGCCCGATGACGTCCGACGAGCTGCCGCAGTGGCTACTATCCGCAATTTCGCGGGACTTGATCTCAGACGGGGAAGACGACGTTCGTGCGCGCGTTTCGCGGGACCTGATCTCGGGCCATCGTCACGTTACTATCCGCTATTTCGCGGGACCTGATCTCAGACGTAGAGGAGCCGGTCGCGACCGCCCCCGACACCGCGTTACTATCCGCTATTTCGCGGGACCTGATCTCAGACGGACGGCCTCCCCAAACGCTACGCCGAGCGCCTCGGGTTACTATCCGCTATTTCGCGGGACCTGATCTCAGACAGAAGTGACGAGAAGGTCGTCGGCTACGTCACTGGCCTGACTGTCGAGTTACTATCCGCTATTTCGCGGGACCTGATCTCAGACCCCCACTCGGAGCGCTCGCGCGGCGGCCTGACACCCCGTTACTATCCGCTATTTCGCGGGACCTGATCTCAGACGGGCGTACCAGCTGCATGACCCAGGGGCGGGCGGTTACTATCCGCTATTTCGCGGGACCTGATCTCAGACGAAAACGTCGTCAACGGCACGGTGCTGTATGTGAAGTTACTATCCGCTATTTCGCGGGACCTGATCTCAGACGTGCTGCTCGCGCTGGTGACAGCTGGACTGGCCGAGTTACTATCCGCTATTTCGCGGGACCTGATCTCAGACTCCACACCGATGCGTACAAAGCATGCGAGATTCAGGCGCTACTATCCGCTATTTCGCGGGACCTGATCTCAGACAAGACACAATCGAGAAGTGCCTCAGCGGCGAAGGAACCTGTTACTATCCGCTATTTCGCGGGACCTGATCTCAGACGAAGGGAGTCGAGCGAGGCAAGTTCACAAGGAAGTTACTATCCGCTATTTCGCGGGACCTGATCTCAGACGACGCCCACCGCGGAGCCCACCACGGCTCCGCCTGTTACTATCCGCTATTTCGCGGGACCTGATCTCAGACGGTATGGGCACTGATCCACTGGAGGTTCAGCCGACGTTACTATCCGCTATTTCGCGGGACCTGATCTCAGGCATGACGACACGAACGCAGTGCAAAAAGTGCGGCATGCAGTTGCTATCCGCTATTTCGCGGGACCTGATCTCAGACCGACTACAACGGCGACGACAACGGCGACACCGACAAGTTACTATCCGCTATTTCGCGGGACCTGATCTCAGACCGCTGGCGTGCAAGCACCTTCGGTGTCATCACGGCCATCTGGGGTTACTATCCGCTATTTCGCGGGACCTGATCTCAGACTGCAACCTTGGATCGTGGTGACATCATCATGGTCGTTACTATCCGCTATTTCGCGGGACCTGATCTCAGACGACCGATCAAAGTCCAGAAGGTTCTGATAAGGGCGGGTTACTATCCGCTATTTCGCGGGACCTGATCTCAGACCTGGCTCTGGTCCTCTGGGGTGCGGTGTCGTGCGTTAGTTACTATCCGCTATTTCGCGGGACCTGATCTCAGACGGGGTGGTGACAACTGATGTTGATGTTGCTCTTCGCGTTACTATCCGCTATTTCGCGGGACCTGATCTCAGACACGAACGCCGCCGCGATCACGGTCACCGTCCCAGGTTACTATCCGCTATTTCGCGGGACCTGATCTCAGACGGCCCAGAAGGGCTCGATGACCCCGGAGCAGAACGAGTTACTATCCGCTATTTCGCGGGACCTGATCTCAGACAAGACCCTTATGCAGAGGACGTCAAGTACGGTTGTTACTATCCGCTATTTCGCGGGACCTGATCTCAGACCTGGTCGGATTCGTTACCATGGCAAGCGCCGCGGAGTCGTTACTATCCGCTATTTCGCGGGACCTGATCTCAGACAAGGACGACAAGCTCGTCTTCGTCGACATGAACGGCGGTTACTATCCGCTATTTCGCGGGACCTGATCTCAGACAGCTCCCGCCGCCCCGGCACCCGCCGACGACTGGGTTACTATCCGCTATTTCGCGGGACCTGATCTCAGACGAGACCATGGCTCCTGCTCAAGTCAGTGCCGGCCTGTAGTTACTATCCGCTATTTCGCGGGACCTGATCTCAGACCTACCCGTACCAGGTCGGCTGCGACGTCATCGTTCCGTTACTATCCGCTATTTCGCGGGACCTGATCTCAGACTTCCTCACCTACCTGGTAGCTTTTGGGCTGCCGCTCGTTACTATCCGCTATTTCGCGGGACCTGATCTCAGACACGACGGCAACGTCGCGGCGGACGAGGTCCGGTTACTATCCGCTATTTCGCGGGACCTGATCTCAGACGGCGGGAGGCGCGGCGTCCAAGTCGGTCGTTGTCGTTACTATCCGCTATTTCGCGGGACCTGATCTCAGACCTCTGGGTGTATTTGTGTACTGGTCCACGTACTTGGGTTACTATTCGCTATTTCGCGGGACCTGATCTCAGACTGTACCCCTGTTTTCGGGCCCCTGACCAGCACCGATGGAGCGTGTCTGCACACCACGGGCGATGGAGGCGCTCAACGATCGTACAAGCACCCCCCAGAAAGGCCATTTCCGCAGGTAGCGGGCTTGCACACGAGACGGCCCTTTGCGGCGATCGCCCACCCACCCCTTCCGGCACCGCGGAGCCCGCACCAAAACCACCCTGGCCACGGCCGCGTCGCTCACCCGCCGTGTACTCTCGCATCAGCCGCCACCCGAGGACGGAGCCCGCCGTGAGCCCGTACGTGCCTCTCACCTTCCGCGCCTTCCAGCTCCTCGTTTCCCTCGAGCGTGCCGTGGGCGGCTCCGCCCCCGCCACCTCATGGTTGGCCGCCCTCGACCCAGAGGACCGCCCGCTCCTCGAAACCGTTCCCGACGGCCCGGACCGTGCTGCGGCCCTCCCACCGCGCCCGTCCGCACCCCCACCCGGCGCGGTAGAGCTCACCCGCCCGGACCTCTCCACCCTCGCGGGCGAGGCCGCCCAGCGCCACGGCAGGACGAGCGCCACGGTCTCCGACGTCGTCGGGGCGATCCTCGCGGCCGCCGAGCGGGAGTCCGGGTCGCCATCCGAGGCGGCGCCGCCCGCCCCATCCAAGTCCGAGCAACCCGAGTCGGAGCCACCCGCCCCACCGCCCCCCGCTCCGGCGCCCGCCCACCCCGCGACACCCGCC
>RZYE01000079.1 GCA_009930425.1 Actinomycetota bacterium
CCCACCACCCCCACCAGCGCCAGCAGCGCCCAGTCGGGGGTGATCGGGGGCTGGTCGGCGCCCCCGGTGAAGGGGCGCAGGTCCACGGCGGCCTGCACCAGGTGGGGCAGCGCGAGCCCGAGCAGGGCGCCCGCGGGCACTGCCACGACCACGACCGGCACCGTCTCCCAGGAGACCAGGCGCCGCGCCTCGCGCGCGCTGATCCCCAGGGTGCGGAGCACGGCGAGGAGGCGGGCCCGCTCGGGCGCGGCAAGGACGAGGGCGAGCACCACCGCGAGCACCACCTGGGCCGCGGCCACCGCGAGCGTACCCCGGAAGCCGGCCTGCATGGCGGCGGCGCTCGGCGAGTCGAGGAAGGAGGCCTCGTCCCCGGCCGGCGAGGTGACGGTGCCCCTGCCACCCACGGCGTCGGAGAGGGCGGCGAGCGCGGCGGCCCGGTCGGCGCCGTCGGACAGTCCGACCAGCACGGTCCGGGACGGGAGTCGCTCGCCGGACTGCTCCCGGAGGAGGCCGAGGTCCACGATCGCCCACGACGTCCCGCCCGCGAGGCCGGTGGCGGCGGACGCCCGACCGGCGATGGTGACGGGGACGCGCTCCTCGAGCAGCAGTTCCAGCTCCACGCCGTCGGTGAGTTGCTGCCCGGAGGCGAGCACCAGCGGCAGGCGCCCGTCCACGAGCCGGTCCATGCCCGGGGGCAGCGTCACTGCGCCCGAGATGCCCCGTTGCGTCTCCGCCAGCGTGGCGGTGTCCACGGCCACCAGCGTGACGCGGCGGGACTGCTGGTCCACGGCCGAGCCGGTCCCGGCGATCTCGTACAGGTGGGTGAGCGGCACCTCGACCACCTCGGTGGCGGAGGCGACGCCGTCGACGGCCCGGATCGCCGCCAGTTCCTCCGCCGTGTAGTAGGGGCCGGTGAGGCGGACGTCCGCCCCGACGGCGTCGCGCGCCGCGGCACCGACGCCCGCGGTCACCGTGGCGAGCATCGTCGTGGAGAACACCGCGATCGAGACGCCCACGACGAGCGCCAGCATCGTCACGAGACCCCCTGACCCCCCGCGAATGGCGCGGGCGGACCCGAGGAACCCGCTCAGCCCCGGGCGGCGGCGCGTGACGGCGTGCACCGCCCGCAGCAGGACCGGGAAGGCGCGCGCGACGAGCACCGCGGCCGCCACCGCCACGAGGAGGGGCGCGCCCGCGGTGAGGGGGTCGACACCGGCGGTGGCGGCGTCGGCGGCCACGCCCCGGTCGGCCAGGAGGTACACCGCCCCGGCGGCGAGTGCCACCACCGCCACCTCCGCCACCCAGCGCCACCGGCTGCGGGAGCGGCCGGCGAGGTCGGGGCGGACGGGCCGGAGGCTGGGCAGCGGCGTGGCCGCGAGGAAGACCGCTGGCGCAAGGCCGGCCACGGCGGCGAGCAGGTAGTGGCCGGGGAGGACGGCGCCGGGGATCGCGAGAGTGGCGGCGCCGGCCCCGAGCGCGGCGGCAGGGAGCCCCAGCAGCAGTCCCTCGGCCCCGAGCGCGCCGCGGAGCTGCCCCGGGGACCCGCCGCGGGCGGAGGCCAGCGCGAGCGTGGTGCGGCGCCGGCTGACCGCCAGGCGGACGGTGAGGGCGAGGAGCGCGGCGGTCACGCCTGCGGGGCCGGCGAGCACCATGGTGAGCACCGCGTTGGTGGAGTTCCACACGCCGAGCGCCCGTTCGAGGACGGCGGTGAGCCCGGTGCTGAAGTCGAGCCTCAGGGAGTCGATGCCGAACGGGCCGTCGATGGCCACGGAGCGGGCCCCGAAGTCCCGGAGGTCCGCCAGGAGGACCTCGGCGTCGGTGACCTGGGGCGTCACCGGGAACCAGACGTGGATGGCCCCCTGGAGCTGGGTGAGCTCCTGCACCCAGCGGAGGGTGTCCGGATGGGGGTACGCGGTGGCGGTGGCGAGGAGCCCGGCGTTGGGATCGTCCCGGATGAGCGGGGCGAGGACGCTGACCTGGTGCTGCCAGTAGGAGTCGGCGGGGTCGAGGGCCTCGAACGTGCCGGCGAGAAGGACCCGGCCGTTCCCCATGGATCCCGGCACCTCGAGCACGTCGCCCACCGTCAGGCCGAGGCGCGCGGCGCTGGCGGTGGACATCATCACCTCGGACGGAGGGAGGTCCGGGGACTCGAGCCGATCGGAGAGTTCCCGGAACCCGGGATCGGTGGGGGGCGTCGTGAACAGTTCGTCGAGCAGCCGGTCCCGCTCCGACGGCGCCGGCAGCGCACCGTCCACGAGCCGCACCCGCTCCGCGATCGCGGGGTCCACGCGGAACTTCAGGTCCCGGGTCGCGAGGTCGCTCGGGCCCTCGGGACCAAGGATGGGGACCACCTGGGTGGCCTCGACCACGACGACCGGCTCGCCCAGGCCAGCCCGCAGCTCCGGGCCGGCCGACGCGGCGAGCCCGTCCAGCGTGGCGCGGATCCGCTCGTCCCACCCGGGCGTGGTGTCCGGCCAGCCCGGCCCGCGGGCCGCGAGGGCCCGGACCGTGGGCGGGGTGGTGGCGATGCGATGGTCGACCTCCTCGAGGAGGACCTGCTGCAGGAGGCGGGGCCAGGCGGTGAACAGGCCCGCCGCGACGGCCACGATCAGGACGATCGCGAGGCTCGCACCCGGGGTGCTCCCGGCGAGCCGGCGCCACAGCCGTGCCCTCACCGGATCTCCTCCCGCCACGTGGTGTCCCGCGCCTGGGAGCGCACGCGGCGCGCGTACCAGACCGCAACGGCCATGAGCGCGGTGAGCAGGGCACCGAGGAACAGCACCCCCAACGGGAGGTCCCACGCCACCGCGACCGGCACGGCCCGGGACACCTGTGGTGTGGTGGCCCGCACCAGGTCCACGATCACGAGGTGGGCGACGGCCACCCCGGCGGGGATCCCGGCGGCCACGGCGCCGAGCACGAGCCCGAGCATCTCGTTCCGGCGTGAGCGGGCCTGCTGGGTGGCCCCCACCCCGACCGCCCGCAGGACCACCACCTCGCCGCGCCGCGCCGTCGCCTGGGCGAGCGCGACCGCACCCACGGCGGGCAGGACGAGGAGGAGTGCGCTGGCCACCGCTGCCCAGAAGGCGGTGCGCGCCGGCGCCGAGACGGGGTCCGGGGCCCCGGTGGAGGCCACCTCGACCGGGACGCGGGGCCCGAGCTGGTTCGCCAGACGGGCGGCGACGGCGTCCGGGGTGGCCGTCGCCAGCCACAGTTCGCGGACGGCGGGCACACCCAGGCTCGTGCGGAGGAGGGCGTCCTGGAGGGTGGGGAGGTCGCCGAGCCCGGCGCGCACCTCGGGGTTCCCGGGAACCACGCTGATGCCGCCGACCCGCACCAGCCGCACCGGCGTGACGCCGAGCGTGACGTCGGTTCCGGCATCGCGGACCTGGTCCTCCCAGCCCGGGGTGGTGAGGACGGGGACGGTGGGCATCCCCTCTCGCGCCGGCATGAGGCGCTGGATCGCGCCGAACGATGCGGACGTGGCCGTCAGCTCGGTGGTGAAGGACATGCCGGGACCGCCCAGCGCGGCCGGGTTGTCCCGAGGGGACGGGAGGACGGGCGCCCACGTGAGTCCAGCGCCCGCGAGGACGTCCGGGGCGCCGATCGCGTCCACGGCCACCATGTACGCGGTGGGCGCGAAGGTGGTGTCCAATTGGGTGTCCACGGCGACCAGGCGCCAGTTCCCCGGCGGGACCGTGATGGTGAGCTCCTCGGTCACCGGCCGCCCCCGGTCCGGGTGGGGGACCTCGGTGCCGAAGCCCTCGACGTCGAGTCCGAGCTCGTTCTCGGCCCGGACCCGGAGCTCGCCGGCGTCGAGGCGGACGAGCTCGACTCCGTCGTGCAGCCAGGCGCCCACCCCCACCGTCCGGTGGGGAAACCCGGTCAGTCCCGGCGTCGTGGCCGAGACGGTGACGGTCAGCGGCAGCTCCCCGGCGGGGACGTCGAGACCGGCGAGCACTCCCTCGGCCGGCTGGAGCAGCGCGGCCTCGGCAGCACCGAGGACGGAGTCGGGGGCGGAGGACACCCCGGCGTCCCGGGCGGGCAGGGCGGTGAGGAGGCCGGTGAGGTCGTCCAGGCGCAGGGGAAGCTGGACGACGCCGGTGGCCCCGGTGACGCCGTCGAGGGCGGCGGCATCGGTGACGCCGCGTGGCGTGGGCCCGGCGACGCCGTCGCCGAGGTCAGCGGTGACGTCCGCCCCGGCCGTGACGTTGGCGGACATCGCGCGCAGTGACTGCCACGTACCCGAGTACGCGGCGGCGAGGGTCGTGGTGCCCGCAGCGAGCACGACGAGGACCACGAGGACCGCGTTCACCGGGATCCGGCGGGAGACCTGCCGGAGCTCCGCGGCCGGGGAGTACCCGCGGGTGCGCCCGGCGGCCGTGGCAAGGGCACGGGTGACGGGACCCGCAAGTGCGACGGCGAGGAGCGCGAACGCGACCAGGCCAAGGGCGGGGGCGGCGACGGCGACCAGGTCGGGACGGGCTGTTCCTGGCACCAGGGGTGAGGCGTTGCGGGTGAAGCGCCAGAGGGTGAAGGCGGCCGCGAGGAGCACCAGCACGAGCGCGCCGGGGCCGAGGGCGGCCGCCGCTCGGCCCGTCTCGCCCACAGGGCGCAGGCCCGTCGTCGCGGCGTGCGTGGCGCTGGCGAGGAGGACGGCGGTGGCGACGACGGCGACAGCGACGGCGAGGAGCCACGGCGTCGCCGGGTCGACCCCGGGCCTGCCGACGAACGCGAGGCTCACGGCGGACGCTCCCAGGGCCGCGCCGGGCAGGGCGATGAGGACTGCCTCGATGCCACCGGCGGTGGTGAGCTGCCGGCGGGAAGCGCCCCGCGACGTGAGGACGAGGGTCTCGCGCTCGCGCACCGCGGCGAGCAGCCGGGCGAGCTGCCAGAGCACCACGAGGGAGAGCAGGGCGAGGACGAGCAACGGGATGAGGGCGGCCGCACGGACCGAGGCGAGGCCGGAGTCGGTGTCCGCGAGCGTGGTGGCCAGCTCCCCGGACTGCGAGAGGCCCCGGTGGGTGAAGTCCTCCACTGCGTCCGGGACGCGGTCCAGTCCGGTCCGCCACGGTCCGAGGTCCGCGGGGGTGATCCCGGGGCCGGGGCTGATGGTCCACTGCGCGAAAGGGGTGAGGTCCAGTCCGTCGAGGGCCTCGGGCAGGACGACTGCCGGGCCGTGGGCCCCCGGGTCGAGCGGATCGCCGCCCGTCGCGGCGAGGGGCTCGGCGCCCCAGTTCGGGTGATCCGTGGGACGCCACGTGCCGACGAGCGTCAGTGCCGCGGTGGTGTCCTCGACGGCGACCTCGAGCAAGTCCCCGAGGCCGACGCCCAGCGCCGTGGCGGCGTCCACGTGGAGGGCGGTCTCGCCGGGAACCGTGGGCCAGTCGCCCGTGACGAGTTCCGCGTGGCCGGCGATGGACGGGTCCGTGAGCAGGACCAGTCGGGCGTCCGTGCCCGCCAGGCGCAGCGGGAAGGAACGGAGCGTGGGCCACACCTCGCGATCCGCGGGAAGGACGTCCGCGAGGACGCCGGCAACGCCGTCGGCCTGGGCGGCGGCGTCGTCGTCGAGGCGCGTGACCACCTGGTGGAAGCGCCCGCCCGGGTCCCCGGTGGCCAGCACGGCACGGACGGCACGGACGGCCGCGGCGTCGAGGTGGGCCTGGGTGCCGGCCAGCGCCCCGACGATCAGGGCGACCGTGAGGGCGATCAGCGTGACGAGCCCGGCGTGAGCGCGGGCGCGACGAGCCACGAGGGGGGCCCCGCGCCTCACTGCGCCACCTCGCCTGACATGGTCCCATCCTGCCCGTTCCGGCGCGGCGAGCCGTGAACGTGTCGGTGGGCGGGTCCACCATGGAGGGAGGGACGCAGGGAGAGGAGACGCTGTGGCGGTCATGACGGTGGAACTCGTCGAGCACGTGCCGTGGCCCTGACCGAACGCTTCGCCGAGGCGGTACGGTACGCGGCGATCGTGCATGCCACGCAGGTGCGGAAGGGCACGGACGTGCCGTACATCGGGCACCTCCTCGGCGTGGCGAGCCTGGTGGTCGACGCCGGCGGGGAGGAGGACCTCGCCATCGCGGCGCTCCTGCACGATGCCGCCGAGGACCATGGCGGGGAGGCCCGGCTGGCCGACATCCGGGCCCGCTTCGGGGACCGCGTCACCCGGATGGTCGAGGAGTGCTCGGACTCGCTGACCGAGGATCCGGAGGGGAAGGAGGAGTGGAAGGTTCGCAAGCAGGAGCACCTCGGCCGCCTGGAGTCCGCGGGCCGGGACACCCTGATCGTGGTGGCGGCGGACAAGGTCCACAACGCCCGCGCGATCGTCACGGACCTGCAGACGCTGGGGCCGGATCGGGCGTTCCGGCGCTTCAAGGGCACCCCGCGGCAGGTGCTCTGGTACTACGAGGAGAACCTGCGGATCGCCATGGACCCGCGGAACGATCTCCCACCCGCACTCACCGCGCCTCTCCTGGCCGCGGTGGACCAGATGAGAACGCACATCGCCGCCGCCGGCGGCTGAGGAGGACACCATGCCCACGCCACTCGAACGCCTCACGCGCTTCCTTCCCGCGAAGTACAGGTGCACCCCACCGGCTGCTCCCGGCGGCCTCGCCGCGTCGTCAGGTGGTGGCAGCTCGGAGGTCGCCTCGGCCGAACGCTGCTACGCCGTCAGCGCGGTCTCGGACGACGGTCTCGAGGGACCCATGTCCGCCGTGGCGTGCGGCATGCCGACCTGACGGAGCATCCTCCTAGACTGGGTGGATGGCAGAGGCACTCGCCGCCCTACCGGTGCCTCTCGTGGCGCTGGTCCTGTGGTCCTCGGCGCTCCTCCGTGGCGCCGGGTACTACCTGCTCGGCTGGCTCTCGCGTGGCCAGCCCGGAGGGAGGCTGGACGCCTGGGTGCACCGGGCCTCCAGGGGCCGGATCGAGCAGGCCGAGGTGCGGATGCGTCAGGTGGGACCAAAGGCGATCATCCTCGCCTACCCGTTCTACGGCGTCTCCGCCGGAACCCAGATCGTCGCCGGGGGGCTGCGGATGTCCCTGTGGACGTTCTACCTCGCGCTCGGCGTGGTCTCCCTGCCGTGGGCGACCATGCAGGCGGTCATCGGGATCGCAGCGTTCCAGGCCATCGTGGCGGGCTACACGCCGTGGGTCCTCGGAGGTGGACTGATCCTGCTCGCCGCATGGCTGGGCGTACGGCGGCACCTCCTGCGCGCGCCACCGGACGACGAGCCCGCCGTCACCTGAGCGCCGCGAGCAGCCGCTCCAGGCTCCCGCCGAGGCCCCACCGCTCCCCCAGCTCGGTCAGGCGATCGGGGTCGTGGGGCGCCGTCGGGACGCGATCGTCCGCCTGCGCGACCGGGGCGTCGCGCGCCACCCGCACCACCACCGGGGCCGCCGCGAGGTAGTCCGCCGCCTCGTGGAGGCGGCGACGCTGCGCCGTCGTGATGCCGGGGTCCACGCGGCCGAGCGCGGCGAGGACGCCGTCGAGGGTCCCGTACTTCCGGAGCAGCGCGGCCGCGGTCTTCTCCCCGATCCCGGGGACGCCGGGCAGGCCGTCCGAGGGGTCGCCACGCAGGAGGGCCATGTCCGCGTACGCGGTGCCGTCCGCGACGCCGTACCGCTCCACCAGGCGCGCCTGGTCGACCACGTCGAGGTCCCTCAGGCCGCGTTGGGTGTACAGCACGCGCACGGGGCCGGAGTCGTCCACGAGCTGGAACAGGTCCCGGTCCCCCGTCACAATCTCGACGGCGTCGCGTTTGCCCGCCGAGCGGGCCAGCTCGCGCGCGGTGAGGGTGCCGATGACGTCGTCGGCCTCGAACCCGGGGGCGCCGAGGCGCGCGATCCCGACGGCGGCGAGCACCTCCACGATGACCGGCACCTGGGTGGTGAGGGCCGCGGGCACCTCCTCCGCGCCGTCGGGGCCGGCGAGCCGGTGCGCCTTGTAGCTGGGGATGGCCGCGACGCGGAAGTCGGGGCGCCAGTCGTCGTCCCAGCACGCGACGAGGCGGCTGGGCTGGCGTTCGGTGATGAGGGTGGCGACCATGTCCAGCAGGCCGCGCACGGCGTTGACGGGGGTGCCGTCCGGGGCTCGGACCGAGTCCGGGACGCCGAAGAAGGCGCGGAAGTAGAGGGACGCGGTGTCGAGGAGGAGCAACGTGCCGGCCACCCGGCCAGCGTACCGGCGGGTGCTCAGCGTGGCTCGGCCCAGGTGGCGGGGATGTCCACCCCGCCCTCGTGGGAGACGAGCCGGCCCATC
>RZYE01000430.1 GCA_009930425.1 Actinomycetota bacterium
CGACCCCGACGGGCACCGCGTCGAGATCTACACGCAGGACTACTACACCGGTGACCCCGACAACCCCGTGGTCACCTGGGACGTGCACGACAACCAGCGGCGCGACTGGTGGGGAAACCCCGTGGTCCCGAGCTGGTACACGGACGCCTCGCTCGTGCTCGACCTCGACGGGAACCCCCAGCAGGTCGTCAAGCGCGGGGAGACGAGCGAGCTCGAGGCCACCATCGGTGCCGACGGCTTCTCCTACACCCGCAAGGGCGACACCGAGCACGGCTTCAAGCTGGGCCACCAGCTCTGATCCCCCACCCACCACAGCAGCACCACCAGGAGGAATCATGAACACCACGACAGGAAGGCGCCGCCTCGGACTGGTCTCCGTGACCGCCGCAGCAGCCCTCGTCCTCGCCGCCTGTGGCGGGACCGACGACGGCGGAGACGCCACCGGCGGCTCGACGGGCGGCTCGACGGGCGGCTCGTCCGGCGAGAGCGTCACCCTCAACCTCGCCACCATGGCCATCGAGACCACCCCCAACGGGAAGGTGAGTGCCTGGTTCTTCGACGAACTGGAGGCCCGGTCCGACGGCCGCCTCACCGTCGACGTCACCCCGCCGGAGTCCATCTGCAAGGGACCCGAGATCGCCGAGTGCGTCCGCGACGGGCGCGCCGACCTCGGGGTGTCCATCCCGGACTACACGCCGCAACTGTTCCCCACCACCTCGATCGTCACCGTCCCCTTCCTGGCGGAGAACCAGCAGGCCGTCATGAAGGCACTCTGGGACGTCAACACGACCAACGCGGACGCCCAGGCCGTCTGGGAGAACAACGGGATCGAGCTGGTCGGGGCATGGCCCGTCGGGCGCCTCGTCATGGGTGCGAAGGAGGAGGTGCGCAACATCAACGACTTCGGCTCGATCCGCTGGCGCGTGACCGGCCCGTACCTCCAGAAGGCCTTCCAGGACGTGGGCGCGAACGTGGTCGCACTCCCGGCGGCCGAGACCTACGAGGGCGTCGAGCGGGGGGTCGCGGATGCCGTCGCGTGGACCCTGGACGGTGCCGTGGACTACAAGCTCATGGAGCAGCTCCCCTACTGGACAGACCCGGGAGTCGGGCACTACACCACCTTCTCCATGTGGATCAACCCGGACGTCTACGCCGGCCTGCCGGATGACCTCCGCCAGATCTTCGACGAGGTCCGCGAGGAGTTCAACAACGGCGCCGGCATGGCCCAGTACGGTGACGCGGCCGCGGGCCAGTGCACCACCATGTTCGAGAGCGACAAGATCGAGCAGTTCACCCGCTGGGACGACTCCGCGACCGCGGAGTGGAGCGACGCCATCGGTGACAGCCTCCAGGCCGAGTGGGTGACCGCGGCGGAGGAGCAGGGACTCGCCAACGCGCAGACCTACCTCGACGAGTACCTCACCGCCCTCGAGTCGAGCGGTGACGACACCGCGGACCCGGTCGTCTCCTGCGTGGACCAGTTCCTCGAGCGATGACGTCCCGGGTGGGTGGGCCACCGCGGCCCACCCACCCATCGCCGGGCACGACCCGGTCCCAGACCAACCCCGGACAGGGAGCCACACCATGGAAACCGCCATCTCGAGGATCGCCGCCGTCCTCGGCGTCCTCGCCACCCTCGCGACGCTGGTGATGATGATCGGCATCGTCGTCGACGTCTTCTTCCGCGCCCTCTA